>CALEPD010000142.1 GCA_937910265.1 uncultured Bacteroidales bacterium | reverse complement strand
ACTATATTCCAGCCATAGCCAAACAGCACACATACGCATTCCTCTCGATGTACCCGTATGCAACTCAGAACACCGGTGAGATGGGTGCCCAAGCAGACATTATCTACAATATCAAGAAAGGAACTGTGCTCGGTGGCAAATATGGAACCGATATTCATTTCAACACATCGATCATAACCGGATTGGACACCACTGTTGTTGGTGGACGCGGCACCGAGGGATACACTTCGGATTGGACAAGCACCGGAGACTTGTACTATGCTGATGCAAGCATCGAGATTGCCAAGAAGATCAATTCAAAATTGAAGGCTACCGCCACATACGGATATGTGGTGTTTAATCCTATAGTAGAAGGCCATGCCGGTGACCTGCATCACAACCATGTGCTTGTGGGAGATGTAACCTGGAAGATTAACAAAAAGAATGTACTCAGATTTGAAGCCGAATGGATGGGAAGCGACAGTCATTATGATGCTTCGGTTGACGACAAACGTGCGGGAGACTGGATTATGGGATTGGTGGAATACAATTTCACCAGTGCTTTTTTCCTCTCGGTAAGCGACCAATATTGCTATAACGACGGTATCGGAAACTACTATAACGTGAGCTTCGGATACACCAAGGGCGCTTCACGCATGCAGATTGGCTACGGCAAACAAAGAGAAGGCATCATCTGCATTGGCGGTGTGTGCCGTCAAGTTCCGGCCAGCAATGGCTTGACATTCAGCCTAACCACCAGTTTTTAATCACAATTAAGAATAAGTAATGAAAAAAATACTTTATACAATATGCATTCTCGCATTGAGCGGTGTGATTTCATGCGACAAAATTGATCCGGATGAGTATGTTGTTTTTGCAGGAGCCGTTGGAGAATGGGTTGACGGTAATGGTGTTGCAGACAAATCGCAACGTGCATTTCTTGAAAAATATACTGGACCGAAATGTCCAAACTGTCCTGATGCCGATGCGATAATCAGCGCTGCATCGGAGAAATACGGAGACAAATTCCTCGCAGTCTCGATACATGATTCGAGTTACTTCGGACTTCCGCTTGGCGATATCGACATGCGCACCGAAGATGGCAACACATGGAGTAAATACTTTGGTATTTCGGCCTATCCCCGCGCTCTTATAAACCGTAACCAGATCAATGGTTCATGGGATCTGTTTCCACCCACCTCCAGTTTTGACGACAGAATAGACAATGTGCTGGCACAGGATGCTCAAGTGGCGTTGGAGATAAAGGCTACAAAAGCAAACAATGAGATTGATATCATTGTGGACATTGAACATCTCACCACGACCACCGATAAACTGACCGTAACCTTGATGATTGTTGAGGACGGTATCATTGCTCCGCAATCAATGCCCGACCACAGTACAGATGCAGATTATGAACACAATCATATATTGCGCGACGTAATCACTGACATTTGGGGTGCCGAAATTGAGACATCCGGCACACAAGGGGTTAAACGAACCGCCACATTCAAATACACTCCCGAAAATGTTACTGACATAAACAATTGTCACATTATCGGATTTGTGTCGAAAAAAGAGACTCGACAGATATTAAACTGCGCAGGTAGTCCGATTATTTAATTCTCGTAGAGACAACTAAACCACACACTTTGGTATTGCAAACAAGACTGCCAAATTCGATGAATAAGAAGATACTGAGCCTGTCGATACCCAACATTATCACCAACATCACGGTTCCTTTATTAGGAATGGTTGACATGTCCATTGTCGGGCATCTCAGCACCGCACATATCGGAGCGATTACTATCGGCACGGCGATATTCAACCTCATTTATTGGAATTTCGGTTTCTTGAGAATGGGCACGAGCGGACTTACCGCCCAAGCCTACGGGGCTCAAAATATGGATGAGTCGGTGCGACTGTTTATACGGTCATTGTCTGTGGCATTGTCGATTGCCTTTTTGTTGATTGCATTCCAAAATCCCATAAGTGTACTTGTCCAAAAGATATATGAAAGCAGTAGCCATATCATGCAGATGGCTATCGTGTATTTTCATATCAGAATATGGGCAGCACCCGCCACCTTGGGGCTTTATGCCATAAAAGGATGGTTTATTGGAATGCAGAATTCGAAAATCCCGATGTGGATTGCGATATTCATCAATGTAATCAACATCGTATTCAGCATCCTTTTTGTGATTGTATTCAAATTGGATATCGCTGGAGTGGCATGGGGTACCGTTATTGCCCAATATAGCGGACTGGTTGTTGGATTGACGTTTGTTTTCAAGCGTTACGGCAAATTATTCAAGAAACAGACTCAAGATTCGGGAATCAAGCAATTGCTGTCCGATTCGTTGAAATGGAATGAGTTGAAGTTATTCTTCAGACTTAACTTCGACATATTCCTACGCACCATATGCCTCGCGGCTGTGTTTACGTTTATCACACGTGAATCGGGCAATATCAGCGACACCGTATTGGCAATTGATGCCATTCTACTTCAGTTTTTCACATTATTCAGTTACATCATGGACGGCTTTGCCTATGCAGGCGAGTCGCTTGTTGGCAGATATATCGGAGCCCGCAATCTTCCCAATTTGAAGAAGGCTGTACGGTTGCTAATTGTATGGGGCGTGATACTCACGGTGTTTTTCACTATAATGTACGCGCTATTCGGAAATGCGTTCCTACGCATATTCTCCGACGACCCGTTGTTGATTGAGATGTCAAAACAGTACATGTTCTGGCCACTGATAATACCCATTTGCGGATTTTCGGCATTTCTGTTTGACGGAATCTTTGTTGGCGCGACAGCCGGAAAAACCATGCGCAACTCGATGTTTGTGGCCACCATTGCATTTTTCGGAATATATTACTTACTCCGACACATCTATTTACCATCGAGCATTGATATAGAAAAAACTTCAAACAATTGTTTGTGGACTGCATTCATGGTCTACTTGTCGATGAGAGGCCTTCTTCAAGCATTGTATTTAAATAAAGATGTATATAGCAAAATTAATTAAACCTTTTACACACATCACACAATGAAACGACTATTATCGTTATTTGCATTCACAGTAATTGCAACAATCATTGCCCAAGCCGCATATGTTGAGAATATGCCGGTAAAAAGGGTACAACCCAACGGAGACACCTTGTCATGTTTTGTCAGTGGTGACGAATTCTATCACAGACTGCACGATGCGAATGGTTTCACCATCGTACAGAATCCCGAAACAGGCTATTGGGTTTACGCAGATGCTCAGCTCAACGCCACAAACCACATCGCAGGTGAGGTAAACCCCATGACATTGGGACTCACACCACACGCCATGCCGTCACAGGTGGAATTGGAGAAACGCCGCCGCTCATGGGATATACCCGAGCAATACCGCCGTGCCGAAGCGCCCAAAACATCGGACCGCAATCATGGAGATTTCACAAACCTTTGCATTTTCATCCGCTTCAATGGTGACAATAACATAAGCAAATCACTGAGCGAAATCAATGCAATGTACAATGACTCAACTGCGAGTTCGACTTCAGTATACAATTATTTCAAAACCGTATCGTACAACAAGATATTCATTAAATCATATTATTACCCGCAGGACTCATCAAGCAATCCGAATGTGGTTGCATCATACGAAGACATCTACTCGCGCGGATATTATATGCCCTATTCGAGTTCGAACCCTGACGGATACACCAACGAATCGCAACGCGCAACCAGAGAATTTGACCTTCTCGAACGTGCTGTAGATTACGTCAACACCTACAGCCCTGTCGACACTTCTATCATTCTCGACCGCGACAATGACGGTGAGATTGACAATGTCAGCTTTATCATTAAAGGCTCATACACAGGATGGAGCGACTTGCTGTGGCCCCACAAATGGAGTTTGTATGACCGCGAAGTGACCATCAACGGAAAACGCGTTTACACATTCAACCTTTTACTCGAAGGTGCCGGTAACGAATATTTCGGACCCAGCACATTCTGCCATGAGATGTTCCACACCTTGGGTGCGCCGGACCTCTATCACTACAACAGCTACACCAACATCCACCCTGTAGGAAGTTGGGACCTCATGGAACAGAACCAACGTCCGCAACAGCAAATGGGCGCCTACATGAAATGGAAATACGGAAACTGGATCGACAGCATACCCGTTATACGTGAGCCTGGCCGTTACCGCATTTACCCCAACAGCACCGAACCCACTGCCGATCGAAACACATGCTACAAAATACCCTCAAAAAATCCCAATCAATACTACTTCTTGGAATACAGAAACGAAAACGAACCATTTGAATCGACCATCCCGGGAAGCGGACTTCTTATTTACCGCATCGACTCCCGCTACCACGGCAATGCCGATTACAACGGAACCTCGCGATTTGACGAAGTATGGCTATACCGCCCAAATTCAAATGCTCCACTTGTTAACGGTTCTGTACAAACCGCATTCTTCACCAGCGACCACGGCAGAACCTCATTCTCACATCTCGACAACACTAAACCATGGTTCTCCGAAGGTGACATCGACACCACAATTATCATATTTGATATCGGAACAGCAGGAGAATACATCGAATTCACATACGACGACCTCACCGGTTGCACTATTCCCCGCAATCTGAACACAATCAGTACCACAGGAAATTCAGCCAACATTGAATGGACAGGATCATCTAACCAGTATGCTGTTGAATACCGTACCATCGACATGGAGGAAGAGCCTTGGACCAGAATTGAGACCGACAGCACACACTACACCTTGACAGGCCTGGAGAATGACACACGCTATGAATGGCGTATACAAAGCATTTGTGACGAACACCACAGCAGCGCCTACACCACATCTGAACATTTCAAAACCGACATCTGCAACAACCTTATAACAACCACAATCGACAGCAGTACTAACGACGAAATCAATGTACCTCTCAATACTTTCTACAAATACTCCTACACTCAACAAATTTACGAACAAGAAGATGTAGGAACCGAGCGCGCCCTTACTGCATTATCATTCTGCTATGCCGGCTCTGCAGTATGCAACCGCGGCAATATCGACATCTACATCGGACACACCGACCGTAACCAGTTCAACAACACAAGAGACTTTGTTCCCGTTGACAGCCTCCTCCATGTATATCATGGTGAATTATATGTTGAAAGCGGCTGGGTAAAAATCAATTTAGACCGTCCCTTTGAATACAACGGAACACAAAATCTTGTAATAGCAATTGACGACAACTCAGAAGTTAGCATTGCACGTAACAACAACTTCTACACTACCGCAACTCCCGATTACAGAACCATCACTATGTACAATAGTACACGCAACCCCGACCCCGCTGATTTAGACGAATTCTCCATAAATGGCTACCGCTACAAATATGTATCCAACATTGCTTTCCACGGCTGCGATGCATCTCACCCCATTTACGAAGTTGAAGCCAACGTTGCATGGTTGGATTCTCTCTACCACGACGACAACGAGGCCGAAGTGAACGGTGCCGGAAACTATTTAGAGGGACAACACATCACTCTTACTGCTGTAGCACTTGACGAGGAATGCGAATTTATCCGTTGGAGCAATGGTTCAACCGAAAACACCCTCAGTTTGTTGGTGACCGAAGACACCTCCTTCACCGCATTCTTCCGCAACATTAACGTTGGCATTGAAAACACTCAAAACGAGATCCACAACGCCATCATCACAACCTCGCACAACCAAATCAACATCCAAGGTGTTGCCAACTACGAAGTAAGCGTATTCGACATTACCGGACGTATGATTTACCATGCACCCTCAGGACAACGCGACCATGTTGCATGCCGCACTCAAAACAACGGTGTATACATTGTTCGCATAGGAAATGTCAGCACAAAGGTTATGGTATTTTAATACCCATCCAATTGTCAAACAACAAAACACAGGTGCCGGAAAGCACCTGTTTTTGTTTTATACAACTGTCCAATATCGGAAACTGCAAGATGGCAATACGCAGCCATAAAGCAATCATTTCGACCTTAGATTCAGCTATCGACCAATAGTCGCTGCATATCATCTGCCATAGATACTCAGAATTATTTCAACAAACGATAAAATATACTAAATACCATGTATTTATTTTGCTCATTATTCAACTTTTATTTGTATATTTGCGTTTCTAAGAATATAGATTTTTTAAATACAAACAATTAAAAACAAACTACATACGAAATGAAAACCACCCCATTCACCGATTTACACATTGCATTAGGTGCAAAAATGGCAGAATTTGCCGGTTATAACATGCCTATTCAGTATGAAGGCTTGACAGTAGAACACCACAACGTTCGCAACAACGTTGGCGTTTTCGACGTATCGCACATGGGCGAATTCCGCGCAAAAGGCCCCATTGCCAAAGCTTTCATGCAATATTGCACCGTTAACGACATCAACACCCTTGATGACGGTAAAGTTCAATACACATGCCTTCCCAACGGCAACGGTGGCATCGTTGACGACATGCTCGTTTACCGCGTAGCTGACGATGAATATTTCATGGTTCCCAACGCTGCAAACATCGACAAAGACTGGGCATGGATGAGCCAAATCGCTGACAAAATGGGCATGACCCCAGGCGTTGACTTCGTAAACGAAAGTGAAGATTGGGCACAATTGGCAGTTCAAGGACCCAACGCACTCAAAGCCATGCAGAAACTGACCGACAAGAACGTTGTAGACATGGAATACTACACCTTCCAGATTCTTACCTTTGCCGGAGTTGAAAATGTGATTTTCTCTACAACAGGCTATACCGGAGCTGGTGGATGCGAAATCTACATTCCTGTAAAACATGCACATAAGATTTGGGACGCCGTATTTGAGGCTGGCAAGGAATTCGACATCAAACCTGCAGGCTTGGGTTGCCGCGACACCCTCCGCCTGGAAAAAGGATTCTGCCTCTATGGTCACGAAATTGATGACACCATCAGCCCTCTCGAAGCTGGTTTAGGTTGGATTACCAAATTGAAAGCTGAAGACAACCAATTCATCAACAAAGACCTCTATCTCGCACAGAAAGCCGCTGGCTTGAAACGCAAAATAGCAGGTTTCGAAATGATTGACCGTGGTATCGCTCGTGGCGGTTATGAAGTATGCGACGCTGAAGGCAACGTGATTGGTGAAGTACGCAGCGGTAGCCCCTCACCTTCCACCGGTAAAAACATCGGCACTGCACTTCTGAAGTCTGAATTTGCAAAAGCCGGTAACGAAATCTACATTAAGATTCGTGAGAAACTCACCAAAGCCATTACCGTTAAAATGCCCTTCTACGAAGGTTAATATAATAATTTATAAACTTAACAAAACCTGAGAAAATGTCAGTAATTAAACCATTTAAAGGATTTCGTCCTCCCGTAAATATAGTTGAAAAATTAGCTTCTCGTCCTTACGACGTTCTGAATTCAGAAGAAGCTCGCAAAGAATGTGAAGGCAACCCCTACAGCCTTCTCCACGTAACCAAAGCCGAGATCGACATGCCCGTCGGAACCGACGAACATGATCTCTCTGTATACTTGAAAGTTGTTGAAAACTACAACACCTTCAAAGACAACAGATGGTTGGTTCAGGACGAAGAGGAAAAACTCTATGTTTATGCACAAAGCATGAACCCCACCGATGCCAATGCAAAATGGCAATACGGTATTGTGGCTTGCGCTTACAGCGAAGACTACATGAACAAAATCATCAAAAAACACGAGCTTACACGCAAAGATAAAGAAGAAGACCGCATGAAACACGTTCGTTGGACCAACGCCAACGTTGAACCCGTATTCTTCGCTTATCCCGCTGTTGCCCGTATCGACGAAATCGTTGCTTCTGTAACCGCAGAAAAACCCACCTATGATTTTATCGCTGACGATGGTTTCGGTCACCGTTTCTGGGTAATCGATTGCAAACAAAAAATCGACGAATTGGTTGAACTGTTCGACAAAAAAGTTCCCGCCATGTACATTGCCGACGGTCACCACCGTAGTGCCGCTGCCGCATTGGTAGGACAAGAAAAGAAAGGTTACAACCCCCACCATACCGGCAACGAAGAATACAACTTCTTCATGACCGTCATCTTCCCCGACAACCAATTGAACATCATCGACTACAACCGCGTAGTAAAAGACCTCAATGGTTTGAGCAAGGAAGAATTCCTCAATGCCCTTAACGAAGCATACGAAGTTGAGGATATGGGTACTGAAATCTTCAAACCCTCAAAACTTCACGAATTCAGTATGTATCTCGACGGTCATTGGTACAAGATGACTGCCAAAGCTGGTAAATACGACGACAACGATCCTATCGGCGTTCTCGACGTCACCATCTTGTCGAACCACGTTCTCGACAAAATACTCGGCATCAAAGACCTCCGCACCGACAAACGCATCGATTTCGTAGGCGGTATCCGCGGTTTAGGCGAATTGAAACGTCGCGTTGACAATGGTGAGATGAAAGTTGCTTTCGCACTTTATCCAGTAAGCATGCAGCAAATTATAGACATTGCTGACACTGGCAACATCATGCCTCCGAAAACCACTTGGTTTGAGCCCAAACTCCGTTCAGGACTTGTTATTCACGAATTGGCATAATCACAACAATTCAACAACACCATAAAAAAGAGGGATTATTCAAATCCCTCTTTTTTTGTGCCGGTTGCAATTCTGAGTATTACAAGATTGTATATAACATGATGGGGCTATACATTGTATCCTCTGGATTTTATTTTTATATCAAACAAATTTTCGTGCTGAAGAAATGCGGGATTTTTAGAAGCCACCACATGTGATACACTCATAAAACAATGCATCCAGGTGTCATTTTTTTCAGCAGAAAACATCGTTGAGTTGTATAACCCATAATGGCCTGCCTTTTTCTTGTAACAACTTATTGCATTTATTGCAATTATGTCAAAAAAAAATCGTAATTTTGCTTTTTAGAAATAATAGGGCTATATTTATACAGCATTAAATATCAACAAACAAGAACGTGCGGAAAATTCACTTGATATTCTCATTGCATGTTCTGGAACATTAAAAACAAAAACTAACACTAAATACACATAAATAGAAACCACTAAAACCGATATACAATGAAACGCATCATCATCCTTTCCGTTGCCGCAATGTTGTCCTTGTCGCTATCCGCACAGAAAAAGGAAATTTCTGCGATATTTGGCTATTCTACATTCAACATACCGACAGGAAAGCCCTATGTTGAAACTTACCTAACCATCAACTCTTGGAGTATGAATTACGAAAAAGTGGAGAACAACAAATTCAGAACCACTGCCGAAATTTCCATACTCATCAAAAAAGATGATTCGGTTTGCATCAACAAAAAATACAATCTTTCCAGTCCCGTGATGGTAGACACAAACCTTCGATTCAACCTGATCGATTTGCAACGATTCCAACTCGACAATGGCCTATACGACCTTGAGTTGACTATTAAGGACAAGAACTCATCAAACCCTATCAACATCGTTGACGAAAAATTGGTGGTGTTCTACCAAGACAAAATGCCTGCCCTATCTTCGGTTCAGCTGATGAACAACGTGAAGAAATCGTCTTCGGAGAATGTTTTCAGCCGTAACGGATACTATATGGAGCCCTACGTGGACGACTATGTTCCGGAAAGCATCAGCCATCTCAATTTCTATTACGAAATATACAATCTCGACAATGAACTTGTTGAGGGCACCTTCCAAACCTATGCCTATGTTGAAAACTACGAAACAGGCTACCGGATGAATTCCGCACAGCAGCAATATAAAAAACATAAAGTTGCCAACGTTGTCCCGATTTACACTTCTCTCGACATTCAACAACTGCCTTCGGGCAAATACAACCTTGTGGTTGAAGTACACAACAAAAACAAAGAAAAACTTCTCTACAAAAAGGTAACTTTCTACCGCCAGAACAATGCGGTAAGCAACGAGGAGATTCCCAATGTACTTGCCACTTTTGCCGGACTCATCACCGATGAAGAGTTGATGAATTCGTATTTGATGGCGCTCTACCCCATTGCTTCCGAACGTGAAAAAGAGACCGCGCGCTCACTCGCCCAAAGCAACGGTTTATTGGAAAAACAAAACTTTTTCTACGAATTTTGGTTGGCACGCGACAAAATGAATCCTGAAGCAGAATGGAAAGAATACAAAGAGCGTTACGATTACGTAATGGCCAACTTCTCCTATCCGCAAACTCCTGGATACAATACCGACCGTGGTCGAGTATACCTACAATACGGAGCTCCCGACTTTGTACGCGATGAAAAGAATTTCGTTGCAACAACCCGCTATCTCAACTCCGATGGTGTAGGCCAGATTTTCTATCTGCCATACCAGCTCTGGCGTTACAACTACTTGCCCGGCGACGACCCCAACAGAGTGTTCCTGTTTTGGGATGAAATGAGAAGTGGATTCTACAAACTACTCAATTCTAATGCAAAAGGAGAAACCCGCGACCCCTCATGGGAACGCCGCTTAAGCCAACAGCAACTCAACGAAGACCTTCAGGGTGAAGTAGGGAAACAATTTGAACGCGGATACTAATAGTGTATATCCTCTCAGACATACTATATTTCTTCATATTCCATATCATCAGATATAGAAGAAAGGTTACTTTTGAAAACCTGACAAAATCCTTTCCAGAAAAAGGCCAGAAAGAGATTTTGAAAATTCAACGTAGGTTTTACCATCACTTATGTGACCTCCTTGTGGAAGGCATACATAATATGTACGCCAGCCCGAAGTCGATATTGAAACGGTACCGCGTCGTCAACCGCGAAATCATGGACAAATACTATGAAGCCGGAAAGAGCGTGATACTGGTGTCGTCACATTTCAACAATTGGGAATACATGGTCACGTCACTAAGTTTCCAATTCCGACAACATGGCGTCGGCGTCGGAAAGCCTCTTGACAATAAAAGCATCGCATCCTATCTCACCAAACGTCGCATACGATACGGAACAGAAGTTGTTGACCATACTAATGTAAGAGACGTGATGCAATACTATGACAAGTACAAAGTACCTGTTGCATACATGATGCTCAGCGACCAATCGCCCACCAATCCTCACAAATCGTATTGGACCTCATTTCTCAATCAAGATACGGCATTCTTATATGGTGCCGAGTATTTTGCGCGCAAATACAATTATCCTGTAGTGTATTATCATGTTGAGAAATACAAAAGAGGTCATTACCAAATACATTTACAGGAAATTTGCAGCACGCCCCTTGACATCCCACAATATGAGATAACGCAGAAGTATGTACAACTTCTCGAACAAGCCATCTGTCAACATCCGGAATATTGGCTTTGGTCTCACCGTAGATGGAAACTAACCCGAGAAGGGCGGATTCTCAAAAATGGCACATTAAAAATAATCAACAATAAATAATCCGAGTTTATAAAATGAAAATTGCTGTTGTCATACTCAACTGGAACGGTAAACATATTCTTCAGCAGTATCTGCCTTCGGTTGTTGCCCATTCGTCTGACCACGCACAGATTATCGTTGCCGATAATGGTTCAACCGACGAATCATTGACATTCCTTGCAGACAACTACCCACAAATACCCATTATCGCCCTTGACAAGAATTACGGATTTGCCGGAGGTTACAACAGAGCTCTCAAACAAGTTGACGCCGACTATTACATACTCCTTAACGACGACGTTGAGGTTACACCTAATTGGATTCCTCCCGTTATCGAATTGATGGAGAACTCGCCACAATGCGCCATATGCCAACCCAAACTGAAAATGTACGATGAACGCAACACGTTTGAGTACGCCGGGGGCGCCGGGGGATTCATCGACAAACTGGGATACCCATTCTGCCGCGGACGCATGTTTGTCGACCTTGAGCAAGACAACGGACAATATGACGACAATTGCAAAATATTCTGGGCATCTGGTGCGGCCATGTTTATCAAATCATCCGTGTGGAGGGAATTGGGAGGCTTTGACGATGATTTTTTTGCGCATATGGAGGAAATCGACCTGTGCTGGCGCGCACAAAACGCCGGACACACGGTGGCATACTGTGGCGCATCGACAGTATACCA
>CALEPD010000141.1 GCA_937910265.1 uncultured Bacteroidales bacterium | reverse complement strand
GACCCACGATGCTGTTGAGTTGGCTGCCATGATGCAGAATCCTGTACGTATCGACCTCCGCGACATTCGCCTCAAACATTACAACAATGCAATGGAGCAGTCGCCGGCACAACGACTCAAATATGCCTCCAAGGTTGCAAGCATTGCCAACGGTTGGAAAAAGTGGCAGGGAGAAACCCTCGGCATCAAACGCCTCAACGGTGTGCAGCAGAAAATCGACTTCGAGAACAATTTCCGCAGCTGGGCCGACTATACCCCTGAATACCGCAAAGTCATTCCTGAACTTGAGCGCAATTACGAAAAACTCAAACCCGTTGAATTGGAATGGACCTATTTCAGCGAGGCGGTTATGGCAAGCGATTTCATGAATCGTGCCCGCACCCTCTATGCCATCGCCTTGGCCGACAGCGATGAGAAAGCATCCAGTCAAGCCGCCAAGTTCTTAGAGTCAAGCATGTCCTATTTCACCGATTTCAGTCAGCATACTGTTGTCGATCAAGCCATATTCGTCGAAACCTTCATCTATATGTGGAGTGCGGGCTATGCTCCCTATCTTGATGAAAAGGGTGCCAACAAAGAAGAGGTACAGGCTTACCTCAACGAGGTATATCAGGAGTCGATGCTCAACAATTTCGAACTGTTGAACAAGAACCTGGAGAAATACAAGACCAAACAGGCCAAAAAATTGCTCAAAGACCCCGCAGTTGATTTGTTCAAGACTGCCTATGCTGCAGCCTACAGCGACAGCAAACGCAATACCTATCTCGAGGCTCAGCAGAATATAAACCAGCTGATGCGTCTCTATGTCAAAGGTCTTATGGAATGGCAGCCCAATGTCAATTTCTTCCCCGATGCCAACCTCACACTCCGTGTGGCTTATGGCCATGTAGCCGGTTTCAAACCCAACGATGCCATCTACTACAAGCCCTATTCCACACTCAAGGGTATTATGGAAAAGGAAAATCCCGAGGTGTACGACTATGTTGTTGAATCACGCCTCAAAGAACTTTATGCCAAGCAAGATTACGGCCGCTACGCCAACAAGAAGGGCGAAATGCCGGTAGCCTTTATTGCCACCAACCATACCACTGGCGGTAACAGCGGCAGCCCGGTTCTCAATGCTGACGGACAGCTCATTGGAATCAATTTCGACCGTTGTTGGGAAGGTACCATGAGTGATTTGCTCTTCGACCCTGCATACTGTCGCAACATCTCGCTCGATATCCGCTACTGTCTCTTCATCATCGACAAGTTTGCGGGCGCAAAACATCTTGTTGACGAGATGACCATTGTTCAATAAGAGCGGTAGTTTGCCGATAAACGGGCACAAGTTGCCTGTGAGATAAGTACAAAAGGGGGCTGACATTGCAAAGTGTCAGCCCTCTTTTAGTATTTTGTTGTGGAGTCCTTGAGTTAGCGTATTTCCCAAACGGCTCCGTCTTTGCCGTCTTTTACCGTTACGCCAAGGGCGCTGAGGGCATCGCGTATTTTGTCGCTGGTGGCCCAGTCTTTGTTGGCTTTTGCTGTGGCGCGCATTTCAAGCACCATACTCATCAGGCCATCAATCAAGGCGCTGTTGTCAACGCTGCTTTCGTCTTTCAGTCCCATCACTCCGAATACGAAGGTGTCGAACACAACCTTCATTGCGTCGATGTCGTCTTGTGTCAGGGTGGCCTTTTTATCGTTTACCGTATTGATTACCTTTGCCATTTCGAAAAGGTGGCTGATAACAATAGGTGTGTTCATGTCATCATTCATGGCATCGTAGCATTTCTGCATATAATCGTTTACGGCAATGCTCGACGATTTCGATGCAGCCAGATTCTTCAGTGTCTTGTAGGCTTGCATCAAGCGGTAATAACCCTTTTCGGCCGCCTGCAGTGCTTCGTTGCTGAAATCGACTGTGCTGCGGTAGTGCGCCTGTAGAATGAAGAAACGGATGGTCATGGGCGAATAAGCTTGGGCAAGCAAGGCGTGCGAACCGGTGAAGAATTCGTCCAGCGTGATGAAATTACCCAACGATTTACCCATTTTCTGACCGTTGATGGTAATCATGTTGTTGTGCATCCAGTAACGGCAGGGACCATGTCCGGTGAGTGCCGTTTGTTGGGCTATCTCGCTTTCATGGTGTGGGAACATCAAGTCCATGCCGCCGCCGTGAATGTCAAAGGTTTCCCCCAAATATTTGGTACCCATTGCAGTGCATTCGGTGTGCCATCCCGGGAAGCCTACGCTCCAAGGTGAGTTCCAACGCATGATATGTTCGGGCGATGCTTTTTTCCATAGAGCAAAGTCTTGGGTTTCACGTTTTTCCGACTGTCCGTCAAGTTCGCGTGTGGTGCTGAGCATTTCGTCCATCACCCTTCCGCTCAAGATGCCGTATTTCTTGGTGGCTTCATGGTATTTCCGTACATCGAAATACACACTTCCGTTGCTTTCGTAGGCAAACCCTTTGTCGAGCAATGCCTGTACCAGTTCAATCTGTTCGAGAATGTGTCCACTTGCGTGGGGCTCGATACTGGGGCGTAGCACGTTGAGCCTGTCCATGGCCACATGGTACCGGTTGGTGTAATATTGCGCAACCTCCATAGGTTCGAGCTGCTCGATGCGGGCCTTTTTTGCTATCTTGTCTTCACCGTCGTCGGCATCATGCTCCAGGTGTCCCACGTCGGTAATATTGCGTACATAGCGTACTTTGTATCCGATATGCTGCAAGTAACGGAACAGTATATCGAATGTGATTGCCGGACGGGCATGGCCAAGGTGGCCGTCACCATATACGGTCGGACCACATACATACATTCCTACATGGTCGGCGGTAAGTGGCTTGAATAACTCCTTTTGATGAGTTAATGTGTTGTATATCAATAGTGGTTGCATATCTATTACGTTTATTAAACTTCGCAAAGTTACATATTTTTTTTCATTCCAAAGAGTCAAAGGCTTGTTATTGTACCATTTGACGCGTAATGTATGTGCCGAGAGGTGCCACCTGTTGCCATTTTGATCATCTGTCATATATTTGTACCGCATTCGATACAATAAGTCTGTTTCAAAACTCGTTTAGCCGAATATTTTTGATTACCGATATTTGCAAATCATATTTTGTTTGGGAGCAGAGTCGGACAATAAATAACAGAAAGAAAATGAAGAAAGAGGTTAATCCACAGGAAACATCCCGTGCAGAGGCATTTTCGCTTTGGATGTCGTCGCCAATGCCAATGGTCACTTTGACAAAAACAATGAATGTAAGAACTTTGGTGAGGGAAAGCAAGAGAAGAGGCATAAAATTCAATGCACTGCTCTGTTGGTGTATAGGCAAGGCGGCCAGCAAGATGAATGAATTTTATCTCCTTCCCGAACAGGGAAAGCTGTATGAATACGACAGAATCGCCATAAATGTGATTGTGAACAACGTCAAGGGCGGAATCAATTCGTGCGACATTCCATATTCCGACGACTTATGGACGTTTGTTGACGAATATAATATCGCCACAGCTCGAGCCTCTGCCGAGTGCACAAGTCTTTACATGGACGATTATATGATTGTTGGAACATCGGCAATGGTTGAGACCGAACTCGATTGCATCGTAAACCAGTACACCGACAAATTCAGCAATCCATTGGTTATGTGGGGCAAATATCGAAAAAAATGGTTTGCGACAACTTTGCCCATATCATTGCAGTTTCATCATGTGCAGATGGACGGAGGTCATGGAGCCCGTTTTTTTGAACTATTACAAAGCGAAATATCCGGCCTTAGGTAGGGGGTATGCAGCAGGGGTCGGGTTGCTTAATGGTTGATGTTGAGCGTTGGCCTGTAAATAGTTTGTGTACCCGATGGGGTTGCAAGGCAATAATAACCCCGGTATTTCCGTATATCATAATAAACAAAACGAAGTGTGTATGGGTAGATTTATAAAACTATGCCTTCTCGCGGTATGTATGATGGCTGTCATCGACAGTCAAGCTCAGCAATATACCAGCAGCAACCGCAATGCTATAAAATTGTACGAAAAAGCCAAAGCCCAGCTGATGGGGTCGCAAACCGCCGAGGCGCTCGACCTCTTGCTCAAGGCTCATGAGGCCGATCCGAACTTTGTCGAACCGCTGGTAATACTCGCCGATCTATATGCCGAGCAGCGCAACGATTCGATGATGATGGTATATGCCTATAAGGCAGTGGAGATAAATGCTGACTACGAGTCACGATTGTGGCTTTTCTTGGGAAGGGCCGAAATGAAAGCCAATCGGTTGGACAAGGCACAGGCCAATTTCCGTCAGTTTCTCGAACGCGACACCCGCAACACCAAGCTGCAGGAGGAGGCAACACGGGCCCTCGCCACTTTGGAGTTCCGTCAAACAGCCATGCTCAACCCGGTGCCGTACAACCCGCAAAATATGGGTCCTAAGGTGAACAGCATCCACGATGAGTATCTGCCCGCCATCACCGCCGACGGACAAACCCTTATCTTTACGCGTCGTTTCCCCCGCACGGCTGCCACCACGGCTGCCACGCCGATGGAGGAGGATTTTTATATCAGCACCTTTGTCGATGGCGAATGGACCAAGGCTGTGCGCATGCCCGAACCGGTGAACAGCCACGACAACGAAGGGGCTCAGTGTCTGTCGCAGGACGGACGCATTATGGTGTTTACCGCCTGTGACCGCCGCGACGGATTGGGACGGTGCGACCTGTATATATCCATACGGAAAGGCAATAAGTGGACCAAACCCCGCAACCTCTGGCAACCCGTGAACAGCGGTAGCTGGGAGTCGCAACCCTCGTTGTCGATTGACGGAAAGACTCTTTTCTTTTCGAGCAACCGCAAAGGCGGACAGGGTGGCCGCGACATTTGGATGAGCACCATGCAGTCCGACGGATGGAGCGAGCCCCAGAACCTCGGCCCCGTCATCAACACCCCCGGTGACGAATGCAGCCCATTTATTCATTACGACAACCAAACGCTCTACTTTGCCAGCGACTATCACCCCGGTATGGGAGGAATGGACATATTCATGAGCCACAGACTGCCCGACGGAACCTGGAGCACCCCGCAAAACATTGGGTACCCGATCAATACTCCTGGCAACGAAAACAGCCTTGTGGTAAGTTACAACGGCACCCAGGCTTTTTTCGCTTCCGACCAACTCGATGGTTACGGCGCCACTGACCTTTATCAGTTTGAATTGCCCGAAAAGGTGCGTCCGCAACAGGTAACCTATATGAAAGGCCGTGTCTACGACAGCAAGACAGGCAATCCGTTGGGAGCTAATTTCGCTGTTGTGGATATCGAATCGGGCGACGAAATTGTATCCACGCAGGCCGACCCTGCCAACGGAACTTTCATCATCAGCCTGCCTGCCCATCACAACTATGCACTGTCGGTATCGGCAAAAGGCTACCTCTTTCACTCTGAGAATATCGAACTCACCGAAGGCTCTCCCGATCAACCTTTCTTGGTCGACATAGCCCTCAACCCCATTGTGGTTGGCGAGAGCGTTGCCCTGCGCAATGTATTCTTCAACACAGCCGAATATTCGCTTAGAGACGAGTCGCACATCGAACTCGACAAGGTGGTGGCTTTGCTTAAAAACAACCCATCCATACAGGTGGAACTGTCTGGCCATACCGACAATGTGGGGTCGCCTGAGTCAAACATGGTGCTTTCGTCACAGAGGGCAAAGGCCGTGTACGACTATCTTGTGGATAAGGGTATCGATCCGCAGCGGCTGAGCTATAAAGGCTATGGCGACACCCAGCCCATAGCCCCCAACACCACTGACGAGGGACGTGCTGCCAATAGGCGTACAGTATTCACCATCACAGAGATAAAATAATAACCCCCAAAACCGACCGAATATGAAAAAGAACATTGTAGTGCTGACCGGTGCCGGCATCAGCGCCGAGAGCGGTATCAAAACCTTCCGCGACAGCGATGGCCTATGGGAAAACCATAACGTAAACGATGTGGCAACCTACGACGCCTATCTGCGTAACCCCGAAATGGTGCTCCGCTTCTATAACGAGCGTCGCCGCCAGTTGAGTGCAGCGCAGCCCAACGAGGCTCACAAACAGTTGGTACGCCTGCAGCAGTACTACAACGTTCAGATCGTCACTCAAAATATTGACAACCTTCATGAAAAGGCTGGCTCATCCAATGTGTTGCACCTGCATGGCGAACTGACCAAAGCAAGGAGCGACCGCAACGAGAATCTCATTGTGGATATCGGCTACAACGATATAAACCTTGGCGATAAAGCCTCAGACGGGTGCCAGCTGAGACCTCACATTGTTTGGTTTGGTGAGGCGGTACCCAACATCGAACCTGCAGGTTTGTTGTGCGAGCAGGCCCATTATTTCATTGTTGTTGGCACCTCGATGAATGTATACCCCGCCGCGGGACTTATTCACTATGTGCCGAAGTCGACGCCCTGTTATCTTGTCGATCCGAAGCCTGTGGTGGTGCAACGTAAAATAAATGTCATACAAGAAAATGCAGGCACAGGTGTAAAGAAAGTGGTTGACGAACTGCTCAGCGATTTCGAATAGGTTGATCCAAGTCGTCTATTGTCTTGAATACAAAAGGCGTCGGCAGTGCAACAAACACTGCCGACGCCTTTCTCTTATAGGATTTCAGTTAATGCAGATTAACTGCATTTTGACCATCCGCAGTTGGGACAGCTCTTACATCCGCCACTGTATATGATTTTTGAATTGCAGTCGGGACACTGCTCCTCGGTTTCTGTGCCGTCCTTGATAAAACGCTTCAGGGCGCGGGCCACGCCATTCGACCAGGTGTTGATCGATTCGATGTCGAAATTCATTTTGCTGATGAGTTCCACCACATGCTGTATGGGCATTCTGTATCGGAGTGTTCCCGAAATAAGTCGTGCGTAGTTCCAGTACTCTTTTTTGAACATACGCGACAGGCCTTCCATGGTGATATGGTACCCGTCTTGGTCGAGGAATTGGAAGTCGTAGCGTGCATGCTCGTATTCAGGCTCTTTCACGCGGATTACCCAGCCTTTTTCAACCCATTTGGGCAGTACAAAACTGTCGGCCTTACCCGTGAATATTTCGTAGGGGCGTCCTTCATACATACCAACCACGGCAATCCAGTCTTCGCGGTCGTTTTTGAAGCGTACAATTTCGGCTTCGAGTTTTTTGGGACGTTTGGGTGCCTTCGTCTCGGCCCAACGCTCTTCGCATTTTTTCGATTCGTTGTTCGAAACGAGGACACCGTTACGCGAACCTTCGCGGTAGATTGTACATCCCTTGCAGCCCGATTCCCAGGCTGTCTGATATATTGTGCTTACTATTTCTTTCGAAGTCTCTTTCGGTATGTTTACGGTAACGCTGATGGAGTGGTCGACCCATTTCTGTATGGCGCCCTGCATTTTTACCTTGTTCACCCAGTCGATATCCTGCGAGGTGGCTTGGTGGTAGGGAGTCATGGCAATGATTTTGTTCAGCTCTTCATCTTTCATCTGCTTCACCTCCTCAAGGTCGTAGTTGTTGAGTTGCAGCCAATCGATGAATTTGGGATGGAGCACATTGTATTCTTCGAAGTAGTCGCCGTTTTCATCCTTGATGATTTTGTGCTTCGAGCTGTCTTTGTCGTTGGGGTTGATTTTTTTGCGGCGCTTGTACGAAACCATGAAAACAGGCTCGATGCCCGAAGTGGTTTGAGTGCAGATGCTGACGGTGCCGGTGGGGGCGATGGTGAGCAGTGCAATGTTGCGACGGCCGTATTTGACCATGTCTTTATACATTTCGGGTTCGGCTTCTGCCAGGCGTTGGATAAACGGATTGTCCTTTTCGCGGCGTGAGTCGTACAAGGGGAATGAACCGCGTTCCTTGGCCATGATTACCGATGACCCATAGGCTGTGCATGCCAGAGTGCGGTGTACGTTGGTCGAGAACTCGGTGGCTTCGTCGGTGCCGTATCGGAGGCCCATGGCGGCAAGCATGTCGCCTTCGGCGGTGATGCCGAATCCGGTTCGACGGCCTTCGAGACATTTCATCTTAATGTTCAGCCATAGGTTCAGTTCCACCATTTTCACTTCATCGTTCTCGGGGTCGCTTTCTATTTTGGCGATGATGGAGTCGATTTTCTCAAGCTCGAGATCGATAAGGTCGTCCATGAGGCGTTGGCCTTTGGTCACATGGTCCTTGAAAAGGTCGAAGTTGAACGAGGCTTTGGGAGTGAAGGGGTTGTCGACATAGCTGAACAAGTTGATGGCCAGCAGGCGGCAGCTGTCGTATGGACACAGAGGTATTTCGCCGCAGGGATTGGTGCTTACTGTACGGTAGCCGTCGTCGGCATAGCAGTCCGGAACGCTCTCGCGGATGATGGTATCCCAGAAAAGTACGCCGGGTTCGGCCGATGCCCATGCGTTGGCGATGATTTTGTTCCAGAGTTCGCGTGCATTGATTTCCTTGGTTATCGTAGGATTGTCGGAATCAACGGGG
>CALEPD010000140.1 GCA_937910265.1 uncultured Bacteroidales bacterium | reverse complement strand
CCGAATATGGTCTCGATAATATCTTCAAGGGTTAATATACCCATAAAACATCCGTATTCGTCTATTACTCCAGCAATCTGCTCTTTGCGATTCAGCAACGACTCCCAAATGTCGCTTACCGACATATCTTCGTTATACATTGGGATGTTACGCTTGATTTCGCTGAGCTTCTTGTCGAAATTGTCTTCCGCAAGCTCTTCGAGTGCATCGCTTCGCAAGATATATCCGGTGATGAATTCCGGAGAGTCTGCATAAACAGGTATTCTTGAAAAGTGCGAACAATCGTCACGTTTGTAAAACTCGCGCAATGTGATGTTTTCAGGAGCCACAGCTGCAACCACACGGGGCGTCATCACATCGCTGGCTTTGACCTGGTTGAGACGAATTACATTCTGTATGATTTTGCTCTCACCTCGGTCAATCACTCCTTCAGTTTCGCCCACAGCTGCCATAGCTGCCACTTCCTCGCGGCTGACTGCCAAATCATCATTATGTTTAGATATGAGTTTTCCGATGTAGTCGACCATCAATACCAAAGGATAAAGCATCCATATCATCACCCGGATAGTATATGCAGTAACACCCATCAAACGCTTCCAATAAGTGGTACCTATCGTTTTAGGAAGAATCTCGGACAATATCAATATGAGCAATGTGGTGATGGCAGAAATCAATCCAAACCATTCGCTACCAAACAAGGCAGTTGCCTCTGCTCCTACTCCGGCAGAACCAACCGTATGTGCAATTGTATTAAGAGAAAGAATGGCAGCGATTGGACTTGCATTGTCAACTTTATACTTTTTGAAGAGCTTCGCTGGCTTAAAACCCTCCTCTTCGCGCATCGTAATGTAAGAAATTGGCGTTGACATAAGTACAGCCTCCAATACCGAACATATAAACGAAATTGTCAACGCACCTAATAAGTATACAAGTAAGAGTGTCATCCTGATATTTTTTACGGCACAAAAATACAGGCATAATGTTACAAAATGGTTAAGAAAATCCTTTTTTTTGGATTTCGCCCCCAATCGTGCCACAAACAATCAAACAAAAGATTGAATTTAAAAACACTTACATATAAAAAAAGTGTAGGCATGAATCATTCTGGTTCCTCCACCCTTTTGTATTGAGATATCAAATCATCAAACGACTACTTTACCTGTGTTTTTTTCATGGAAATGTCACCGTTCCAGCCTGGTTACTCATTATTATCAGACGAAGACCCTTCAATCTGATCCATCAGCCATTTGAACGAAAAATTCAAATACCATAATTCACAAGCTCCGTTGGGATTCTTTTCAATATAGGCGCCAATGGTTCCATTTTCCAGGACTGTCAGCGAGGAGTATACTGATGGACCTGCATACAATGTGACGGGATCCTGCCAAGTCTGCCCTTCATCGTAAGAAACGAAAACACTTTCATTTTCACGATCCATCGAATTTGTGATTGAATGAAGCAGTATATTCTGTTCATCACCGTTATCGACGGAACTGTAGCGGATGATGTCGCCATTGCACGCATTGGTCGTCATTTCAGGCCAAACACCCTGCTCCCCCCAGGATTGTCCACCATCGGTTGATATATTGTATCCACGGGCACCACTTTGACGCACACTCAAAAGCACCCTTCCATCAACCAATTCAACCAATTTGGCCTCATCGCCAGACACGAACGCTCTTTCGGAAACATGCCAAGTATAACCATTATCATCGCTATATACAACAAAATTATCCAACACGTTGGCAGTTTTCCTACACATGGCAGCCACAAACAATATGCGACCGGCATGCTCTCCCCGGGTCAGTCTAAGACCATTCCCGGACCCAAAAAACGATGCTTTATAATTTCTACACGCAGGGTTCGTAGCAGCGGACCCCCACAATTGCGTGGTAATGTCGACCCAAGGCTGCCACGATTTTCCGCCATCGGTGCTGCGGCATATGTAAGAACTAATCGGATCATTTTGAAATGATGCCCAAAGTCCATTGCCGCCGACAAAAGCGCACACTACATGCCCAGAATCAGCAGCAACAACCGCTGCGTCACCATAACCTTGTTTGTAGCCCGTCCCTTGTGCCAATGTTATCGGCCCACTCCATGTACGGCCATAATCCTCGCTACGACGCGATACGATGTCGATATCCTGCGGCAGATCACCTTCGTTGTATTTGCGTTTGTCATTAACCACCAATAATGATCCGTCTGACAACGAAACAATGGCCGGTATACGCCAATTTGCAGACTGATAGTCGCCAGGAGCATACAGACACTGCTCATAAAAAAACGATGTTTCATTATCGGAAACCTCCACAACAGGTTGAACGTCGTCTGAGTCGCATGACACCAACAACAATAGTGAAAACAAGCTTAGCAATACATTTCTCATACTCTATCTGTTTTTATGTTATTATTTTCAATCATTTCATATTGTGAATTCCCATCATTCCACTCAACACCAAGCGACTTCAGAAATTGATGCTCTTCAAACATAGGATTATCTCTAAAATAACCTATATGCAACGGCAATGTTTCCAAGTCGGCACGCAAGACCTTACGGGTATTGTAAAGAGAGGCAAACAGCCAATTAAGCAGTCTACTGTTGAGCAAATCAGCCAATTGTGCATGCGAAATCGGGAAACCGGGTTTTAATACAAACATATTGGCGCTATTAAGGAAATACCTTTGCTGATCGTCACAACAACAAACTATTTTATTGGATATGAATCGATAGGCAATCTTCTGTGGTGCCTTATACAAATGCATCGGAGCCACCTGCCTGCACCCTCGCAACTGCGCATCAATAAACATTTGTGTAGGTTTCACTCCTCCCGAGACAATATCCTTGCCACGGAATATCGGAACCAACCCTTCGGCCCACTCGGCATGGCAATAGGTAGCATTGTCGCCCGTGACCACTCCCAATGCCCATTCCGCATTATCCTGCAGGGTACAATGGGGCAAAGAATAAAGACATTCAACAAGCCTTGCAGAGGCATCATCAAGCCAATAATTGATAATTAATTTAGGATTGCAGAGGAAGTCACGCTGCATGCGCATATGCTTATTCTGCCGATGGCCACAACACGACACCTGCCAATCGGAAGGAGGCTGACTGTTGACTGCCACAACAGCACATGCACGTGCCAGCAAACCTGCAAAAGCAGCACCATAGTCAACCACACTGACCAACCGCTTGCTCAACAGAATTCGACGCGACGACTCAAATGTAGCAATATTAAAAAAGGAATCCGGCATCAAAAAGCCCATCTCTCCATCATCCTTAAGCAAACGCATGGAGGCGGCTAAAAAAAGTGATGCCGTATCGAGACTCGAACCAGCCCCATAACGGTGGGAGTACTGTTTCTTCATTGACCAGGACAACTTCTTACCCCACGGTGGATTTGTATATATATAGTCGAATTGCATCGACATAGACCCTGCCTCCTCCAAAAAGTCCGCACAACGGACATTTTCACTCATGTATCCCGTCAATTCGTAGATCCGCTTGCGGGTCATTTCAACCGCATTGGGATCGGTATCATATGCATATATATTTTCGGGATTGAACCCGAGAGCAATCGCCTCTGCAACAAATGCGCCACCACCACAACAGGGTTCAAGAAATGTCTTTTTTGAGACGCCGCATATATGAGACATCATGTCGCGGACTATGTATGCCGGAGTATAGTAAATACCTTCTTTGTTACGATAGGATTCCGACAAATTGGATTCATATCGCTCAGCCCTCACAACCGAATCAATGCCGCAGTCAGCCTCACAACGTTCGGCATCACCGCCAAACGGCCCATTATTTCCGTCTTTATACTGCTTGTTTGCCCTAGTTCTCATCCTATGCGTCAGAATGCGCTCAAAACGCCCTAATTCCGCCGTAGGCACATTCCCGTCAGCATCCAATTGCAGCAGCCCCTCTTTTGCCCAATTACGCAGTGTTGCAACAGACACTGTATATAATTCTGCGAGTTCTTGAAGAGTGTATTTATGTTTCACGGTTTTCATACGGCCACATGCATATCCGATTGCAAAAATACATTTTTTTATTGGTGTTTGAATTGTTTTTTTCCTTGAGATGTAAACAAATCATTCCATTCATTGGATATCATATGATTCAAAGCATCCTAATCCCATCCGAAATGCAACAAGAAACAAATGTACTAGGCGTAATGGCCAGCAATACCCAATAACGCTACTATCACAACATATATACCACTCACCACCTCACAAAACAAAATAAGGGTTGCCCGGTCGGGCAACCCTTACCATGAAAATATTTGAAGTTGTTACTTGACAAACTTGAAGTTTTTACCAAGGTAAAAAGCCTGATCGCCAAGCATCTCTTCGATACGCATCAACTGATTATATTTGCAGATACGGTCGGTACGGCTAGCAGAACCGGTTTTAATCAAACCTGCATTCATAGCAACTACCAAATCAGCGATTGTGATATCTTCGGTTTCACCCGAACGGTGAGAAATGATAGCCGTGTAGTTGTTACGCATAGCCAAATTAACTGAATCGATGGTCTCGGTAAGGGTTCCGATTTGATTCAACTTAATGAGAATCGAATTGGCGACTTTCTGGTCGAGGCCCATTTTCAAACGTTGAACATTGGTAACAAACAGGTCATCACCTACAAGCTGGCAACGATCACCGATAGCATCGGTGTGAAGTTTCCAACCTGCCCAATCATCTTCCGACATACCGTCTTCAATGCTCAGGATAGGATATTTTTTCACCCAGTCAGCCCAAAAATCAGACATCTGTGCAGGGGTGAGTTTTTCACCGCTTGACCATTTCAGATGATACATATTCTCTTCTGGGATATAAAATTCGGATGCTGCGGCATCGAGTGCAATATATACATCTTCACCAGGACGGTAACCGGCTTTTTCAATGGCCTGCAAAATGCACATAACAGCCTCTTCGTTGGAGCCCAAGTTAGGAGCGAAACCACCCTCGTCGCCCACGTTGGTTGACATTCCCTTGCTCTTAAGAACCGAACGTAAGTTATGGAAAATCTCAGCGCCCATGCGCAACGCCTCACTGAATGTAGGAGCACCGACAGGCATAATCATAAATTCCTGGAAGTCGATGCTGTTGTCAGCGTGAGAACCACCATTGAGGATATTCATCAATGGAATAGGAAGAGTATGTGCACCAACGCCACCTAAATAGCGATAAAGTTCCTGACCAGATTCCTGGGCGGCAGCCTTAGCACAAGCCAACGACACGCCAAGAATTGCATTTGCACCAAGACGTGACTTGTTCTCAGTACCGTCGATTTGAATCATCTTCTCGTCAATCGCCTTCTGCTCGCTGACAAACATACCCTGCAATTCCTCATTAAGAACGGTATTAACATTGTTGACAGCTTGCATTACACCCTTACCAAGGAATTGGCTCTTGTCACCGTCACGCAGCTCACAAGCTTCATGAACACCGGTAGAAGCTCCGCTGGGAACTGCGGCACGACCCATCGCACCCTGATCGGTATAAACATCAACTTCAACAGTGGGATTTCCACGGCTATCAAGGATTTGACGGCCTCTGATTCCGATAATCTGACTCATAATATTATTTGTATTAATTTAAATTTATAATTTCTTTTACAAAACAAGCATGCAAAAGTACACAAAAAAATACAATTATGCAAGTGTCATGTATACAAAACGGCTGTTTTAACATTACTGACATTGCAACATCTTAAAATAAAAATAGATAAATTAATACTGATATATAAAAAAAAAGAGGTTCCCATCACTAAAAAGGGCAGTGAAAGAGTCGTTGAACCATAACCATTGCAATCATTTTTACATGATTGCCATACACTATCAACAAGATTATTTTATGTGCTTCAGGCAAGGTATCTGTTGATATTATATACATTGACATTCCAACAGAGGTGTCGATGAAAATCAGCCCAATTGCTAATATAGCAGGCAACACAATGCATCGATCATAGGATTTAGACTCTGTTGGTATCTACATAGGGTGATAAAAAAAGTCTCCAATCAATATTGGAGACTTTTATGATAAAATGAATTGTTTTCAGATTATTCAGCCTGAGGAGCTGTTTCGGTAGCAGGTGCTTCAGCAGCGATTTCTGACTTTTTGGAACGGCTACGACGAGTAGCTTTAGCCTTCTTGGTCTTAGCCTCGTTGAGCATGTTTTCGTTGTAATCAACGAGCTCGATGATTGCCATTTCTGAATTGTCACCACGACGGATACCGGTTTTCAAAATACGGGTATATCCACCGGGACGGTTAGCAACCTTCTGAGAGATTTCGCGGAAAAGCTCGTTGACAGCGTCTTTACTGTGGAGGTAACTAAAAACAATACGACGATTATGTGTAGAATCTTCCTTGGAACGGTTAATGATGGGTTCTACATATACTCTGAGGGCTTTAGCCTTTGCTAACGTAGTCTCGATTCTCTTGTGCATGATCAAAGACGTTGCCATATTTGAGAGCATAGCGACGCGATGAGCATGAGTTCTTGACAAATGATTAACTTTACAACCGTGTCTCATATTCTTTTATTCTTTATCTAATTTATACTTTGAAACATTCATACCAAACTCAAGGTTCTTTGAGGCAACCAGGTTTTCGAGTTCAGTTAAAGATTTTTTACCGAAGTTGCGGAACTTCAGCAGATCAGCTTTATTGAAAGCGACCAATTCGCCCAACGTCTCCACTTCAGCAGCCTTCAAACAGTTGAGAGCACGGACAGAGAGGTCCATGTCAACGAGTTTGGTTTTAAGAAGCTGACGGATATGGATTGTATCCTCGTCGTAAGATTCAGACACTGGCTTGGTCTCTACTTCGAGGGTAATACGCTCGTCGGAGAAAAGCATGAAATGTTGAATCAAAATGGTTGCAGCTTCCTTAAGGGCTTCCTTAGGATGGATGGAGCCGTCGGTTTGAATGTCAAATGTCAGCTTCTCATAATCCGTACGCTGCTCGACACGATAGTCACTTACTTCATACTGTACATTTTTAATCGGAGTATGGATAGAGTCTATCGCTATGATTCCGATGATATCGGTAGGTTTCTTGTTCTCCTCAGCAGGTATGTAGCCACGACCCTTATCGATGGTAAGCTCGATATTGAGGGAGGTAGAAGGTTCCATGTGACAGATTTCAAGTTCTGGATTCAATACTTGAAAACCATTAAGGTAATTGTTGAGGTCACCAGCTTTCAGAATGGTCTGATCGGTAACAACAAAACTTATTTTTTCTCCAACAGAATCTTCAATCTGACGACGGAAACGAACTTGCTTGAGGTTGAGGATAATGTCGGTCATATCTTCAACCACACCTGGGAGAGACGAGAATTCGTGGTCTACACCTTCGATGCGAACAGAGGTAATTGCATCGAGCGAAGATAGCAGTACACGACGCAACGCATTGCCGATAGTTACGCCATAGCCGGGCTCAAGCGGACGAAATTCAAACTGACCGCGGAAGTCATCGGATTCCAACATAACCACCTTGTCGGGTTTCTGAAAAGATAATATTGCCATTGTGTTTCCTTTCTCGTTAATAGTTTAATTATTTTCGGTTTGTCAGTAATCAGTAATCCGGTTTTCAGTACTGACTGACTGATTAACCGAAGTTGCTTCGTGCTACTATTTAGAGTAGAGTTCAACGATGAGCTGCTCGTTAACGTTCTCTGGGATATCAGCACGCTGAGGATAGTTAACGAATTTACCACTCATAGAAGTAGCATCCCACTCCAACCAAGGATAGTTGGAAGCACGTGAAGCGAGGGAATCGGTAATGATTTCTAACGATTTGGAACGTTCACGAACAGATACAACATCACCTTCTTTGAGAGAATATGAGGGGATATTAACAACACTGCCGTTAACGGTGATGTGGCAATGTGAAACCAACTGACGAGCTTGAGCGCGGCTGCGAGCGATACCGAGACGGTATACTACATTGTCCAAACGAGACTCGATGAGTTTCATCAATTCTTCACCGGTAATACCACCACGGCGTGAAGCTTCAGCATAGATTTTACGGAACTGACGTTCTAAGATTCCGTAGGTATATTTAACTTTTTGTTTCTCCTGTAACTGGATACCGTATCCAGACAATTTGCCGCGACGTTTGTTTGCGCCGTGCATACCGGGAGCGTAAGGTTTCTTTTCGTAATTTTTATCAGGACCGTAAATAGGGTCATGAAATTTTCTTGCGATTTTGGTTTTAGGACCAGTGTATCTTGCCATAATTTTCTTTTCTTGAATAATGAATTAATTACACGCGACGACGTTTTGGCGGACGGCAACCGTTATGAGGAACTGGAGTAACGTCTTTGATTGCAGTTACTTCTAAACCAGCAGCTTGAAGTGCACGGATAGCAGCTTCACGACCTGCACCAGGACCTTTAACAGTTACTTCCAACGTTTTCAGACCATGTTCTTGGGATGTTTTTGCAGCAGTTTCAGCAGCCATT
>CALEPD010000139.1 GCA_937910265.1 uncultured Bacteroidales bacterium | reverse complement strand
TTCCTCTTGTTCCACTGTTTCCGGTTCAACCTCTGCCACTACCTCTTCCTTATTCCAGATAATGGTAGGCTCCTGTTCCAGTACTTCCGCTTCTTCCTCATCGCCTGTATCGGTCAGGTCGCCGCAAATCAACAATACGTCTGCGCGCCGCGACACCTCGGAGAACAATTCTTGCCATTGTCCTTTGTCGCTAATCCGTGTATGTATATCGCCAATAGCTGCTATTCTTGTTTTTTCTCGCTCCATTATACGGTGGTTATCGTGTAGCTCTTGTAATTCCATTCTTTGATATCGACCTCATAGGATGTCTGATCGATAAGCGGTCCGCGACATACCTTCTCAACCGAAGACGGCAAATCGTATTGTTCGTGTGCGCGGCGCATCAATTCGTCGAAAAGCCATTTCGGAACAATGGCTCGGTAGTCGGCCGGATAGACAAACTGGAAGATGAGGATCTGCGCCAGCAGCAGGTTCCAGTGCTGATCGAGCCTTCTCAGCAAAAGCTCCCAATCAAGGTGCTTCCCATGATGCAGCAGGGTGTGGTTGATATCGGCATTGTCATTCCGTTCGCGGTTTTGAACATAAATTTTACACCAAATCAGTTCCTCTGCCGGAATATACCTCACGGGTACCCCTAAAAATTCACCGGCGGGAGCCCGCTCGTACCAGGAATCATCGACCGTACAGATATTGTTTACGGTGTCGAAAATTATATCAATAAAGAAATCGCCTTTGTATACTTTTGCCAGCCAACGGATGTCGGTCACTTCCGTTTTATAACCATTGTCTGCAAAATGCTTCAATATTTGGGGGTATTCGGTCGATTTGCAGAAGATGTCGAGATCTTTTGTGTTCCGAAAGATACCAGTATAATTAAACATGGCAAAGGCACCGCCAAGCATAAAATTGGCACCACTACTGTGCAATAAACTCAATGCTTCCCTAAAGAAAGCGTTGGAAATTTCTTTCTGTTCTTCAGTTTCTATGATCATATAAATGAATCTTTTTCTGTTACAACATCAAATGGGTGTTTTTGTTGGGGCTTAACACGGGGGAAGTCGCCGAAAATCGTATACTCCTTTAATTCTCCGGTTCAGAAAAGAACCCTTCGATCTGGCCGACTTGAATTCGAGGTATACGCTCTCGGGCACCCCGATATACACATAAACCAGGCCCGATAGAAATTCGACGGTGAGCTCTGATTTTTCAGGATTGAAGGCATACGAGGCGATGACGCTGGAGGGCATATCCGTACAAACAATTTTTTTATACAACAGAAGAGGCCTTTCATTGTTTAAGGTGCAAAACCTTTCCACTATGCAGAAAATCCAACTTTCGGTTTATACCCTCTTGTTTCTCGTTCTAAGCATCGGCATTTTGTTCATCGCCCGTGAGTTTCTGGTTCCGCTCGCATTGTCTGCCATACTGGCCATGCTTTTTATTCCCATTTGCCGTTGGCTCTGTCGTAATATCTTCCGTGACTCTGCCACAAGGCTATGTGCCTTCCGTCCATGCCCAAAGGGAAGTCCATTGCATCCGGATTGTCGACAAACGGCTTGCGTGAAGGATCTGTAGCCCTGCAGTCTGTTATTGCAGGCTTTCCGTCAAAGCCGAGAAGTGGAGTCACAAGCTTGTCAAGGGTCTGCTTCTTGGTTGTGATGTTTCCTACTGTATAATTGCTGTATGCGTCCGGAATCAGGCCACATAACTGTCTGCGGAACCATTCAGGATCTCCTTCATGCCATGGACAGTCGCTCAGTGATTGGGTGAAATAGAAATCAAGGGTATTGCCTCGTTTCATTACAGCATTGAGGCTTACTTTCGGAGATTCTATGCCTTTCCTTTTCATGATGAGGGTATTCAGCGAGTCGCAGACCGGCTCGAAATCCTTTACTATGGAACTCTGTGCATGGCCTATCGAACTGATTCCGATAAAACAGAGCAGGAGTAATATGTGTCGTCTTATGATCATGTTGTCTTTGGGGATTCTTTCTTTCT
>CALEPD010000138.1 GCA_937910265.1 uncultured Bacteroidales bacterium | reverse complement strand
AGCCACAAGTGCTTTTGGCATACAACAGAAAGGGACTCATCCTCTGAGTCCCTTTTATGTTTATTGGGGGCTACAAATGTGCGACAGTACTATTTTTGACGATAAAAAAACAGCACATTTGCGCTGAGCGTAGAGGACTATGGAATACAAAAAAAGTTGGCGCATTTAATACGCCAACTTCCGGGTGGGAGGTGGGGCTCGAACCCACGACCTTTGGATCCACAATCCAACACTCTAACCAGCTGAGCTACGCCCACCATTTACGTTGTGAAAACGGGTGCAAAAGTAATACATTTTTTTGAAACCACAAAATTTTTTTTACAAAAAACTATTCTACAGCATATTATATACAACAAAACAAGTCGCAGATATGTTTGCGGAATAAAATCAGGTGCAAAATAATGCTTTTTTATGCCAAATCAAAAAATATACGTATTTTTGCAATGTGATTTCAAAAGCAAAGTTAAAAGATTTATCCCGTTATCGTTTGGCAAAGAATTGTGAAGCCGACCAACTATTTGTAGTGGAAGGCGCAAAAATGGTAGAGGAAGCCATAGCAGCGGCCCAACCGATACGGACACTGTGTGCCACTGCCGACTGGCTCGGCCAGAACGATGCGGTGCACAAACTTGAGGCATGCGAAGTGTATGAGGTTGCGGACTGTGACCTTGAACGTCTCAGCAACTTCAAGAATGCCAACAATGTATGGGCATTGATTGAGCGCACGGAGATTACTCCTCCCGCAAGTGCTACAGGAGCCCCGATATTCGTGCTGGACCATATACAAGACCCCGGGAACATGGGCACCATTATGCGTACGGCCGACTGGTTTGGATGCCGCACCATAGTATGCAGCATCAACAGCGCGAGCTGCTACAACCCCAAGGTGGTGCAGGCCACGATGGGTGCCATATTCCGCACCAAGGTGATATACACCGATATTGTGGAATACCTGAAGGGATGCGGACTGCCCATATACGGCGCGCTGCTTGACGGTGCCGACGTTTACAGTACGGAGTTGGAGAGCCCTTCCGTACTGGTGATAGGAAATGAATCGAAAGGCATATCGAAGGAGGTCAGGGAGCTTGTGACACATCCCATCAGCATTCCTAACATCGGCGGCACCGCGGAGAGCCTGAACGCATCGGCGGCCACCGGAATACTTTGCTCGATGTTTATGAAAAACAGTATACCCTCACCGCTCAAAAAACAATAATACATGGAACAACTACAATATCAAGAAGGACGAACCGAACTGGAAAGTTTCGGAGAATTTGCACTGATAGACCGACTTACCGAACAGTTTGCCACAAACCACGCAAGCACTGTGAAGGGTGTGGGCGACGACTGCGCTGTTATAGGTACCGGCGAGACCAAGACTGTGGTGACAACCGACTGCATGGTGGAGGGCATTGCCTTCGACATGACATACACTCCGCTGCGTCATCTTGGATACAAAGCCGTGTCGAGAAGTTTGAGCAACATTGCCGCCATGAACGCCAAACCCAAACAAGTAATGGTGAGCATCGCCGTAAGCAACCGCTATTCGGTAGAGGCACTTGAGGAACTCTATGCCGGAATACGCCTTTGCTGCAAACGCTACAAAGTGGACCTTGTGGGAGGCGATACCAGCACCACACGTAGCGGCATGGTAATAAATGTGACCGCCATAGGCGAAGCGAGTGCAGAAAAGCTGACCTACCGCTCGGGAGCGGGCATGCATGACCTGATATGCGTGAGCGGTGACCTTGGCAGCGCCTACAGCGGACTGCTTATACTTGAGAGGGAAAAGATAACCTTCCAATCGAACCCCAATTTCCAACCCGACCTTGACAGCTTCGACTATGTGCTGGAGCGCTACCTGAAGCCCGAACCCCGCCTGGACATTGTACAGCAGCTGGAGGAGAAGGGTGTTGTGCCGACAAGCATGATTGACGTGAGTGACGGATTGGCAAGCGAACTGCTGCATATCTGCAAACAGTCGAAATGCGGCTGCCACATATATGAGGAGAGAATACCCATTGATTATCAAACCACACGCGTATGCACGGAAATGAGCGGCAACATGCTTCCGGTAAGCAACGCCCTGAACGGAGGCGAGGACTATGAGTTGCTGTTCACCATCAAACAATCGGACTACGAGAAGGTGAAGGAAATGCCAGGCATTCACATTATAGGCCACATAACCGAGGAGGGCAGCCGGGCCGAACTGGTGACCCCACAGAACACAACCATTCAACTTATTGCACAAGGCTGGGAGGGCAAGAAATAATGCGTGAGGACAGCTATCTCCACAAGGGTCTGCGCAACCGCATGTGCCAAGAATTGCGCAAAAAAGGCATTACTGACGAGAATGTGCTGAAAGCCATGAACGACGTGCCGCGCCATTGGTTTGTGGATCCATCGCTTGAAAACAATGCGTATAACGACACGCCGCTTCCGATTTTGTGCGACCAGACAATCTCACACCCGTCGACTGTGGCCATACAGTCGCAACTACTCGGAATAAAGCCCGGCATGAAAGTGTTGGAAATAGGAACCGGAAGTGGATACCAAACTGCCATACTGTGTTCGCTGGGCGCGCGCGTATTCAGCATTGAACGTCAAAAAAACCTCTACGACCAAACCAAGAAGCTGCTGTATGAACTGAGATTCCCCGCCCGTTGCTATCTTGGAGACGGGTACAAAGGCATCACAATTCCCGACTGCGCACCATTCGACAGGACTATCATCACCTGCGGTGCCCCCATGATACCCGAAGCGATAATGAACCAGCTGAAAATAGGCGGCGTAATGGTTATTCCCGTAGGGTCAGCCAACCAAGAGATGCTCCGCATCACAAAGAATGGCGAAAGCCGTGAGGAGTGGGCTATCGAGAAGTTCGGTGGATTCAGATTTGTGCCTATGCTTGAGGGAAAACAATTCTGAAACAGACTTTTACTATTGGAACTAATAGATTAAGGAACATCCAAACAATATTACAAAGCCGTATGCGCCGCAACGCATACGGCTTTTTATCGCAGAAGGAAATGCTGACGGTGGAGCCTTTTGTCGGAAAAAAGCAATCCTGCATCGTAAACATCAATGCTAACCTTGTAACGGCTGTCGGACTTGAGCCTGTTCCATTCTGCCTCATTACGGGACGAGGCATGAGGACTGTCGACTACCACAATCACCTCATCTGCAAGGTGCATCGTAACCAAGCCTGATTGGCGCTCGATTAATTGGGGATGGAAATAGTGCTCCAACTTGTAGACGAGCTGACGATACCGCTTAGAGCCTTCGCCCGTCAATGTGCGGGCAACAGCAGGATCCAACCGTGAGAAAAGCACCTCGTTGTAGAGGTTGAACACGAATGGTGAATGGATATTGTATTGTGTCTTGGCTGTAAGCCAATAGGTTACTCTATTCATGCCGGAGCGTTGTTGGTACACTTTTTCAAAAACAGATAGAATGAGTGAGTATACGAGAATTGCTTCTGAATGAGAATTCCGACAGAAAAAGGAAGAGGCTTGGGAAAGGCGACGCCCTAACCGGGTATCGCGGCAAGCCTGCCGGAGGCTACAGGAAAGCCTAAATTGTCCAAAATCAATTCGTAAAATCAATCATTATATTTTGCAAAGGTAATAAAAATTCGTATATTTGCAGCTCAATATTTGACATACACAATACCCTATTGTATGAATAATCAACCACTCAACAAGTTATCGTTGGCAAGAAGGAAAGCCAAAACGATTGTGGCACTGCTGGCGGTGATATGCATAGGCGCCATGGCAATAGCCTGCGGCAACAAAAAAGACTATACCCCGAAACCGCGCGCATACCTTAGACTTGACCTGCCACAAAATCAATACACCCTTTACGAGAATCCCGACATGCCCTTCAAGTTTGAGCGGAATTCCATTGCAGTCCCCATCGTCAAACGCAGCAACAGCAATGAAAAATGGCTGGACTTGGAATACAGCGACCACAAAGGCGTTGTTTACCTGACATACCGCAAGATGGAACGCCCCGACGACCTCAAAACCAACATTGACACCTCCATGCTGTTACTGAAAGAACAGTTTGACTACTCGACGGGGATGAGTGAGAAAATCTACAGCAATCCCAACAACAACGTATATGCAACCACATTCCTCGTCAAAGGGAACAAGGTGGCAAGCACATACCAATTCTACGCCACAGACAGTGTGAAGCATTTTCTGCGCGGCTCGTTATTCCTGAACCGCACCCCCAACAATGATTCATTGGCGCCACTACTCAACTATCTGCAAAACGACATCATCCACCTGCTCGAAACCCTTGAATGGGCAGAATAACAAAAAACAGACACTACAAAAACAATCCTTCAACATGTTACGAGAAAAAACAGTATTCGGACCCATCCGGAGCCGCCGCCTTGGCAACTCCCTCGGAATAAACCTGTTGCCCGAAGAGGGGAAAATATGCAATTTCGACTGTATTTATTGTGAATGCGGATGGAACAAAGACGGACGCAACGACACCATCATACCCACCGCAGCCAAAGTGCGCAACGACCTTGAGGCCATGCTCATTAAACTGACGGCCGAAAAGACTCCCGTCGACTCCATAACATTCAGCGGAGACGGAGAACCGACATTGAATCCTGAATTCGCCAAAATCATTGACGACACGCTGGCCCTGCGCGACCAATATTACCCCCGTGCGGTGGTTTCGGTACTCAGCAACGCCACCCGCGTCGACCGCCCGGAAGTGTTCAAGGCACTATGCAAAGTTGACAACCCCATAATGAAAATCGACGCACCCACCAACGATTTGATTGCAAAAATAAACAATCCAGAGCCCGGCTATGACATTGCAAAAGTTGTAAAGTCCTTGGAACAGTTCAACGGAAACTTTGTGTTGCAAACCTGCATGCTCCGGAGCCCTGATTTCGACTCGGCGTCGGATGAAGTAATCAACGGATGGATGGACATCGTACGCCATCTCAAACCACGCGAAATAATGGTTTATACCATCGACAGACCTACCCCGGCGCAAAATTTACAGAAATTCAAGGTCGAGGAAATGGAAAGATTGGTCAGCCCGCTTCTTGAAGAAGGTTTCAAAATACAGATCAAAGGGTAACACAGCACACTAATCGTCAAACATTTGCGAAAACATTTGCCTATCCCATAAAAATTGTTTATTTTTGCAAAATAATATTAAAATATAATAAATAAAAACCGCATAAACATGTCAAAACTACTTTTATTAGGCGATGAGGCCATAGCACAAGCATTTATCGATGCCGGTGGCAGTGCCATCAACAGCTATCCAGGAACGCCGTCAACCCAAATTACAGAATACGTAATTAAATCGAAGGAAGCAGCCGAAAAAGGAATCCGTGCCAACTGGTGCGCCAACGAAAAAACCGCTCTCGAAGCATCGTTGGGAGTTGCCTATAGCGGCAAACGTGCCATGACCTGCATGAAACACGTTGGTTTGAATGTCTGTGGCGATCCTTTCATGAACGCAGCCATCATCGGTACCAAAGGTGTTATCATTGTTGTAGCTGACGACCCCAGCATGTTCTCATCACAAGACGAACAAGACAGCCGTTACTTCGGACATTGGGCGATGATTCCCATGCTCGAACCCAGCAACCAACAAGAAGCCTACGACATGGTTTTCTTCGGCTATGAATTGAGCGAAAAATTGGGAACCCCGATTCTCATGCGCGTCCCCACCCGTTTGGCCCACAGCCGTGCCGGCGTACAACGCAAACCCGCCCTTCCCCAAAATCCAATCAATTATCCCAGCGACCCCAAGAGCTTCGTTTTGTTGCCCGTCAACGCAAAGCGTCTCTATCGTGAACTGATCGACAAACAACCCGCCTTCACCAAATCGTCAGAAGAAAGCGGATTCAACCAATATTACGAAGGCACCGACAAGAGCCGCGGTATCATTGCCACCGGTATTGCCTACAACTACCTCCTTGAGAATTTCCCCAACGGCAAATGCCCCTACCCCATCGTTAAAATCACCCAATACCCGATGCCCTACAACATGCTGAACAAATTGTATGACGAGTGCGACGAAATTCTCGTTCTCGAAGACGGCCAGCCGTTTGTAGAAGAGCACATCAAAGGATTCTTGGGCAAAGGCAAACCCGTACACGGCCGTTTGGATGAGACCATCCGTCGCGATGGCGAAATGAACGCAGAAAAGGTAGCCAAGGCCCTCGGCTTGAAAGTTGCCATCAACTACAACGTACCCGAAGTAGTAACCAACCGTCCTCCCGCACTCTGCCAAGGATGTCCCCACATCGACAGCTACGAAGCCGTTATCGATGTATTGAAGAAATACGAAAACGGACGTGTATTCGGTGATATCGGATGCTACACCCTCGGATTCAACATGGGCGCCATCAACACCACTGTATGTATGGGAGCCTCCATCACCATGGCAAAAGGTGCTTCCGAAAGCGGTATCTTCCCGTCAATCGCTGTTATCGGCGACGGTACATTCGGACACAGCGGCATGACAGGCCTTTTGGACTGCGTTAACGAGAAAGCCAACGTTGTTGTAATGATTCTCGACAACGACATCACCGCCATGACCGGTGGACAGCCATCAAGCGCCAACCAGAAACTTCGCAACATTTGCATCGGCTTGGGTGTTGAACCTGAACACATTCGCAGCATCGAGCCTTTGAAGAAGAACCACGACGAATTTGTAAAAATTCTCGAAGAAGAAATCGCATACAACGGTGTGAGCGTAATTATCCCCCAACGTACCTGCATCGTAGAACTCAAGAAACATTTAAAGAAATAAGACAATGAAAAAAGATATCATACTTTGCGGCGTAGGCGGTGACGGTATCGTTTCCGTAGCCAAGATTATCAGTGATGCAGCCCTCAATTTGGGAATGCATGTAAAACAAAGCGAAATCCACGGTATGTCACAACGTGGCGGCAGTGTATTCTCACACCTTCGTATCAGCAGCGACCCCATCTTCGCTGATGTAATTCCCGAAGGCAAAGCCGACATCATCCTCAGCTCTGAACCTATGGAAGCGCTCCGCTACCTTCCTTTCCTTTCAGCTGAAGGATGGGTAATCACCAACAACGACCCATTTATCAATATCAAGAACTATCCTGAAATTGAGACTATAAATGCCGAATTGGCAAAATTGCCCAACTGCATATCATTCAACGCAAACGAGATTGCCAAGAAACTCCGTGCCCGTGGCAACATGGTATTACTCGGAGCCGCAGCACCTCATCTCGAGATTGCTTTCGACGAACTCGAAAAAGCCATCCAGAACATCTTCGGACGTAAAGGTGAAGAGGTTGTCAATACCAACATTGCAGCCATCCGCGCTGGTCGCGACGCCAAATAAGTCCAACCCAGCCGTAGGGACAAAGTATATCCCACATATAAAACAAACAGCAATGAGATTTCATTGCTGTTTGTTTTTTTCATTATTGTCGGTTGTTGAATCAATACATGGCTTGAGTAACCTTTTTAATCCATGTACACATGTCACTCATCACCTCTTCAGAAATGGTTTCATCGATTGAGAAATATTCATCGGGGCTTCCCGTTTCACAATGCTGAAAAAGATGATTCAGCTGAGGATACGCGACTGTGGCTGCATGAGGCACCAACTGCTTCACCTGTATCAAATTGGAAGGGATTACCTGAACATCTCTTTCTCCATTTATAGCCAGCAGCGGACATTTCAGTTCAGGAAGATATTGTGACGGATTGATTTTGACGAATGTCCGCATCCATGGCATAGACATCTGTTGGTTCCACAACACCGCATCAGAGCGGCGCAAGCCCGCAAGTTCACGTTCGCCATCAGACAAACCCTCACCATGCTGTTTGATGGCATTTCGGATACTGGAGAGATTCACCGAGTCGGCATCCATCAAAAAGATTTGGTTCATAAAAGCAATCCGCTTTTGAATCAAGCTGTCGGCAATGCCTTGAAGTGATAACATCTGTTGGTTTTGGTCATAGAGAACCTGTGCACCTGAGGTGGCCGGCCCTGCCATCATGATTACAAAAGCCACCTTATTGTTGCGGACGGCCACCAATGGCGCGATTATTCCGCCTTCGCTATGGCCGATAATGCCCATTTTCTTTTTATCGACAAAGGGTTGCTTGCGCAGATAGTCGAACACAGCTTCGGCATCGTCGGCGAAATCGTAAGTGGTTGCATTCTGCACCTCACCGACTGAACCACCCACTCCGCGGTCGTCATATCGTAGCACCACGACACCCTGTCGGGTAAGATAGTCGGCCAACACTGCAAACAGTTTGTGTCCAGCCACCGTACAGTCGCGGTCCTGCTGTCCGCTGCCATTCACCAACACCACAGCTGGATATTTTCCCTTTTGCAAAGGAGCCGTGATGGTACCAGTGATAGTCACCCCCTCCTTTTTCCGTTTCAGCGAAAACTCTTTTGAACGATAGGAGTCTGTCTGACCGACCGATTGCGAACGCTCAGATTGATATAAACCCTCTGTTGGAAAAAACGAGATATCGGTTTTCATTATACCCTGCTTGAAAGTACCTGAAAAGGATTTATCGGATGCATCCCAACACAAAGTCATTGTCATGAACAACGCCTTGCTTTTCAAAATCAATGTATCATTCTTGAATCCACAATCCGACAAAGGGACTGGATCGGTAGATTGCATCGGACTATAAACCGCAGCCTCAACAGAACCGCCCTCAGTCACTTGGAAAGTAATATTGATTGGCAGAACGCCTTTCAACACACCCAACCACCATTGTCCTGCCCAATCCTTGGGCAATGACGGCTGTGCCAAAACTGTTGAAGAAAAGCATATCATCAACAGTCCTATTCTAATTATTTTATTCACGACTATTCCACTAATTTAAATCTCACACGCCATACTCCGTTGTTAAAGTCATGGCTGATAATCTTGAATGTAGCAATTTCGGAAGTATTGGACACATGATCGCCAGCACAGGCACACACATCGTAATCGCCCACTCTGACTATACGCAAAGTGTCGCTCACGCCTGCCGGAAGTTTTGAAGTGTCGACTTCGGGGGGAAGATTGTCTCTGTCAACGAAAGCGACCGACACATCGAGGTGCCTTCCTATCACCTCGTTCACTTTGCCTTCTATTGCCTTTACCTGTTCTTCGGTAGGAGCCTGCTCCAACAGATAATCGCATTTACTTTTCTTGCGTTCGATGTGGGCATTGCGCGATCTCGGGCATCCAAACATTTTAACCATTGTTGCGTTGAGAATATGCTCTGCGGTATGCATCGGGGGATATTCCTGTTTATTGTGTTCGTTAATAATCGGTTGTTGTTCCATATCTGTTTTGTTAATTGATTACCTCATCCAACCTTCCATGCGGTATACCTTCTCCATAAGCTTGACTTCTTGGCGGGTGGTACTGTCTCTATGCCATACTTCTACACGCACGGCATAATAATCTTCCCAATCGCCCTCGTAGATTGTGAAATGTCGCTTTTCAACTATTTTTGAAAAACTATTAATGGCAGGGAGGTTGACACTTGAGGATTCTTTTATTCTGTCCACCGACAACGGCTCATTTTTGCCTGCCTCAAAACATCTGAGAAAGATTGTGCCTGCTGGCAATGAAGGATAATAGAAGTCGTATTTATATATTCCGCCCTGAAATCCACACCATATTTGTAGATATGAATAATTATCTGTGCTGTCTATTGTTGGTTCTACTGGCTTATTCCAAGATGCTTCCCAATTCTCAACCGAGCCATCTTCTGTACAGATATAACCGAGGGGCTTTTCATATTTCAATCCATCTGGAATAGGGTGCCTTTTGGCAAAACCATCAGGTGCACTCATTGCAAGAAATGAGAGTAGGGGCATCACCACAACAACAAATCCTATCATTAAGATTAGCGAGATAAAAAAATGGAGCCATCTCTTTCGAACTAAGAGCATCACAAGCAACACAATCTCCAAGAGAATGAGAACGCCAAACAAGATGAATGTCACATCTTCAAACCATCCACCAGGAGACACAAACATTGCAAAAACGATGATAAACGTTTGCAAGACCAATAAACAATGGACTCTCCACCAATATTTAATAAACCAATCAATAGTCTGTTTTAGAGCAGATGGTTTCATTATGGGTGCGTTCATCCCTGTCGAATGCATCGGCGGGAATTCCTGTTTATTGTGTTCGTTAATAATCGGTTTTTGCTCCATATCAAAAAAACGTTGATGAAATCAAATTGACTAATTTATTCATCAAAAAAAAGCCTCGCATGTCTATATTTTCGCAATGAAAATCAAGATATTCACAAAAGACGACACACGCATAACCATTATTCAAAGTACGTTAAAATTTCTGACATTTGCAAGCCAGTCCCTAAATATCTTGTCAACGAACTCGGAATGTGCCAAGTGGGATTGGACTCAAATGGCATGGGGACTTTTTGTTTTCTATGGCATCAGTACGATTGAACTCAAAAAAGAGTCTCCCTCATACACGGTCTTTCCCGGTTTCTATCGCCGTGTTTACCACGACTCGTTGCCGCTTTCAATTTGGTCAAAGATGCCAAGATAGTTGTTGTAGCGTTCTACATGTATTTCGCCGCGTTCCACAGCATCCTTTACGGCACAGCGCGGTTCGTGCCGATGGGTGCAATTTGCGAAATGGCAATCATGGAGGAACCGACGCATTTCAGGGAAGAAATGGGATAGTTCAGCAGTGGCGAAATCGACCATACCAAACTCTTTGATACCTGGTGTATCTATCAGGAAAGTTGTAAATCGACTGTCCGCTATAGGAAATATCTCGGCAAAAGTAGTTGTATGACGGCCTTTCATGCTCCACTCGCTCACTTTGCCTACACGGAGGTTGAGTTGGGGGTGGATGGCATTGAGCATTGCCGATTTGCCCACACCGGAATGGCCACTGAAGAGAATAACCTTGCCGGAGATGGAGCGTCGCAGTTCATCGATGCCGATACCCTCGAGGGCCGACACTTCGAACACAGGATAACCGGCTGCGGCATAGATGGACTTTATTTCGTTGTGGATGGCCCACAATTCGTCATTATACAGGTCGATTTTATTGAAGATGATACAGGCCGGTATATGATAG
>CALEPD010000137.1 GCA_937910265.1 uncultured Bacteroidales bacterium | reverse complement strand
ATTCCACCAATAAATATAGTTCTCAGCCGGATTTATCCAATAAACCACACCCATTGAAACGCCAAATTGACGCACCATTTGATGTCGAGCAATATTATACGACCCATTACTCTGATAATAAGGAAGATAACATTCCACTAACGGCCAATTATTATCGGTGTAGGTTGTGTTTTCTTCGGTATATGTGATGCCATAAAGACCATCACGTGAATGCTTACTAAATGCATCGTTCTTAACCTCAATGCTATAATCATTAGTCTCAGCATTCAATAAAGGGATTCCCATTGAAGCAATAATTGCTAGGGAGAATGTTCGTCTTAATAGTTTTCTCATTTTAAAAAAACTGAGTATATTTGTTGGAACAACTGATGTTTATTCTGGAATGGCACTGATTTTGATATGAAGAAACTGCTTTTTATAATATTTGCATCAATCCTCTCTTCGGTGGCTGTAGCGCAGTCGAGGAGTGCTCTGAAGAAACTGTTCGACAGCGCCAATTTCGAAGAGGCAAAACCTGTGGCGGCAAAGCTGCTGAAGGCTAACCCCAAGAACAGCGAATACAACTATTGGTATGCTGCGTGTTGTATCGAGACTGGGGATACTGTCGATGTGCGTGAGATGCTTGAATTTGCCGTGTCGCGCAAGATCGTGAATGCCCGCCGCTACCTCGGCGACTATCATTTCGGCAAGGAGAACTATCCTGCAGCGGCGGAATGTTACGATGACTTCCTTGAGAGTGTCAAGGATGACTCCTTGCGTCTGCACTTCTCGCGCAAGGCCCAGAGGGCAAGGGATTTGAATCGCATGGTCATGAATGCATACAAGATTTGCGTCGTGGACAGTTTTGTGGTCGACAAGGAGAATTTTCTCTCGGCATACAGGCTTGGCGCGGATGTGGGTATCGTTGAGAGCAATGCCGTATATTTCGATGACAACTCCCTGCCCGGTTATGTGAATGAGACGGAGCGTGGAATGGATATATTCTTCTCGGACTACGGCGAGTACAACGATTCGCTGATGAAGCTCTACCAGAACTCGAAAGTTGCGGATGAGTGGGGTACGCCTGTGGCGCTCGAGGGATTTGATACATACGGCAATGATGACTATCCGTTCATGTGTACCGATGGTGCGACGCTCTATTTTGCAAGCGACGGCAATGGCTCGATAGGCGGATATGATATCTTCATGACCCGTATGGATACAGAGAGCGGCCGCTTCCTGCGTCCTGATAATGTTGGCATGCCGTTCAATTCGACTGCAAACGATTATATGCTCGTGATTGATGAGGTTGCCGGGCTCGGGTGGTTTGCCAGTGACCGCAACCAGCCCGATGGGCTTGTGTGCGTGTATGTGTTCGTGCCCGAAGCAAGCAAACGGAAATATGATTCTGATGCGCTTGGATATGAAGGGATGCTCCCGCTTGCAAAACTTTCGTCCATTGCTGC
>CALEPD010000136.1 GCA_937910265.1 uncultured Bacteroidales bacterium | reverse complement strand
ATATTTATTGATTGCACGTGTTAACCCTGCACGAAATCCCGCCAGGTGTGTTCCACCATCACGGTTTGGAATATTGTTTGTAAAGCATAATGATGTTTCTGTATATGCTGTTGTCCATTGCAAGACGATTTCAATGTATGTATCGTCTTGTTGTTTTATCATTTGAATTGGTTCGCGATTTAACAATTCTTTGGATTTATCCAGGTATGTTGCAAAACCTTTTAATCCATCAACACTGTGAAATTCGCGTTCTTTCTTTTCTGCACCACGCAAATCTTCCAAGATAATTTTCACATTTGCGTTCAGATAAGATTGTTCGCGTAACCATGTTTCCATTGTATCAAAACTAAATTCTGTGCCAGTAAATGTTTCAGAAGATGGCAAGAATGTAACCTCGGTACCATGTTCAATACCAGATTTATTTTCTGTAATTTTCAAGTCACATGTTGGAACACCATCTGCAAAAGACATAAATGCTTCTTTGTCGCCACGCCATACGCGTACTTCCAGCCATTTTGATAGTGCGTTTACAACAGATACACCCACACCATGCAAACCGCCTGATACTTTGTATGAATCCTTGTTGAACTTGCCTCCGGCGTGGAGCACTGTCATGACCACTTCAAGAGCCGAACGGCCCTCTTTCTCGTGCATGTCCACGGGGATACCTCGTCCGTTGTCCTGTACTGTGATGGAGTTGCCCGGGTTGATAGTTACATTTATATGTGTGCAGAACCCTGCCATAGCCTCGTCGATAGAGTTGTCCACAACCTCGTATACCAAGTGGTGGAGTCCCTTTTCGCTGATGTCTCCGATGTACATCGCAGGGCGTTTGCGCACTGCTTCAAGGCCTTCGAGGACCTGGATGCTGTCGGCAGAATAACTTGCCGCAGAGTTCTTGTTGATATCTTCGCTCATAGTTGATTTTTCTAATGCAATAAACTGAACAAAGTTAGTGAAAAACGCTAAATTATGCAAGTGGTTTTTGCCTAAAAATCTGCTTTTAAACTGTCGTTCCGGCAGTTTTTTACTTCTGACAGGTTGTGCCGTGAGTCGGATATGTGACTGATGTAATTCCGGTTTTATGTGTATCTGCTGCTTGGTGAAGCAAATGATTTTTTACACTTGCTTGATAGGTCTTTTATGCTCTCTTCCCAAATGTGGAGTCAATAGAAATTGTTGCTACAAATTAGAAACTGTTTGATGTTGCTCGATGGTGTTTATTGTCTCGTTGAGTTGTCTGGATTGCTGATTACTGCTTTTATATTCCTGCCCCAAAAACGGTGGTCTCTGGATGGCACTGGCAAGAATGTTCCTGTGGGACTGAGGTCGATGAAATTCGCCCAGTCGATATTATTGAAATGTTCTAATGAGCCTATCCAATAATTACCGCAACCGATGTAGGCTTTTGCATCGTCAATTATCACTCCTCCTGCGGGAAAGAATATGTGGTTTCCGTTTGGACCGGTACAGATGCTTCCGCTGACTCCTGTTGAATAGTAGTCCTTTGTGTATGTCCATGTGCATTCTTTGTAAAGCTCCATGGCTTGTTCATATGATGGAAGTGACCATCTGTCTCCTAGCAGTGCTGATGCTGCGTCATACTTGGTCCCGCATATGGAAGCATTTTCTGGTGTTTTGAACATCTCGTAATAATGTTCGGGGTATGTACTATAGTTGTAGGCCAACTTCTCTTCGATTTCTCCCCATGCAAGATAGTATCCTGTTTCGTAAACTTTTTCGGCGCCTAGATTGTGTGTTGCCCAAAGTGTTCCGCTTTCAAGTCCTAAGTCAATGTATAGGTTGTTTACAAAATTGTCCTCTGTGTCAATGTCGTTTTGTGTGTAAATCTCAAGGGCTTGTTTGGCTTCAGGCAAATCTTGCTCTGCGGCTCTGATGAACCACTCTAATGCTCTGCTGTGATTTGTTTCGGTGTGGTATCCGATGCAATAGCACAAT
>CALEPD010000135.1 GCA_937910265.1 uncultured Bacteroidales bacterium | reverse complement strand
TCATCCGATTCATTAATTCATGCTGCGGGGCATAAACAAGCCCCGCAGCCCAAAATACCGCGAAAGCGGTTTTTTTTGTTTCTGTCGTTTTTTTTTCTTTCTGTTCATTCCTGTAAAAAGCAAGAATACTTTGTTTGTATCAATCTTCCTCTGATGGCGGGTCGTGTCCACCCTTAATTTTGTCTAATTTTACTATGTATAGATACAATCTATCCATGTATTGATAAATTGTTTTTGCTACCTATTTAAGTATTTGTATATTTGTAATGAGTGCAAAAGTGTATAAATATGCTTAAAATTATAAAAACCAATAAAATATACATATTATGAAAAATCTTGCAAAAGCAGAATTTCTGCAAAAAGTATGGAATTTTGAGGCAAATCCCTCACAATGGATTTTTGCGGGCGAAAGGCCTGCGGTTGTCGACTTTTATGCATCATGGTGCAGCCCATGTATGATGCTCGCTCCGATTTTGGATGAGTTGGCTGACGAATATGCCGGCAAAGTTGACTTCTACAAGGTTGACACAGAAAACGAAAACGACCTCGCTCTCTCGTTCAACATCCGCAGCATCCCGACCCTGATGTTCTGCGATGCGCAGAACAAACCCCGAATGTTGATGGGTGTCCATCCGAAAGCCGAATTAAGGGAATGGATTGAAGGAATGTTGAAAAAATAATGTGGTCTCAATCCTTTGCTTCCTCGCGTTTTTTAGGATTCCGATTGCAAATGTGGAATTTATAGAGTCCACCTAAAATCATTGCTAACCTGTTTTAAAGACAAATATTATGAAAAAGTACAAATGTTCAGTATGTGGCTATGTTTACGACCCCCAAGTGGGCGATCCGGCCAATGGCATAGCTCCGGGTGTTGATTTCGCTAACTTACCTCAAGATTGGAAATGTCCCCGTTGCCGGAAGGATAAGTCTGTGTTTGCCGAAGTGGCGGAAAACCCCTCAAATCCCTACGCAGGCACCCAGACAGAGAAGAATCTGAAGGCTGCTTTCGCGGGCGAATCGGAGGCTCGCAATAAATACACCTATTTCGCCTCCAAGGCAAAGAAAGAGGGTTTCGAGCAAATTGCGGCCATCTTCCAAACTACTGCCGACAACGAGAAGGAACATGCAAAACTCTGGTTCAAAGAGTTGAACGGCATCGGCGATACGGCGCACAATCTCGTTGCTGCCGCCGAGGGCGAGAATTATGAATGGACCGAAATGTATGCCCAATTCGCCAATACGGCTGAGGCCGAAGGTTTCCCCCAATTGGCGGCAAAATTCCGTATGGTTGCCGATATCGAAAAACGTCACGAGTCGCGATATCGTGCCTTGTTGCACAATGTCGAAATCCAGGAGGTGTTCAGGAAAAGCAGTGTAAAGGTTTGGGAATGCCGTAATTGCGGTCATATTGTTGTGGGTATGCAGGCTCCCGATGTATGTCCCGTATGCGACCATCCCCAGGCTTATTTCGAAATAACTGCTGAGAATTACTAAGAGCGACCTCTGTGAATTGACTTCGTGGTATTTTAGCCTTTCTGTCGGCCCGACGCCAAGTATCGGACGAAAAGCTATAGCGGGCTGTATAACCGACAGGCAAACCGACAACAAGGAATAAAGTCACAAATGGCCGGTATTGCCAACGCTACTTACCGTTGGCAGCCGGCAATGTATAAAAACAAAAATCAAAAACCAATTAAATTATTATTGTTATGGAAAACTATGTATGTGATGTTTGCGGATGGGTATATGAATCCGCAAATGGTGTGCCGGAATCCGGCATCGCCCCGGGAACATCGTGGAACGATCTCCCCGACGATTTTGTATGTCCGCTCTGTGGAGTCGGAAAAGATTCTTTTTCTCAGCTGTCACACTAATTATGGAAAGGAGAATGTGTTATGTCTAAAAATTCAAAAAGAATTGTGATTATAGGTGGTGTGGCTGGTGGCGCAACGGCTGCCGCGCGCATCCGGCGATTGGATGAGCAGGCGCATATTACCATATTTGAGCGCTCGGCGCATGTCTCTTATGCCAATTGTGGCTTGCCCTATTTTGTGGGTGGGGTCATCGAGCATAAGGATGCCCTCTTGCTTCAAACCCCCGAGTCCCTGTGGGCCAACTACCGCATAGATGTACGTGTGCGGCACGAAGTGCTTAAGATAAATACCGACAAAAAGGTGGTCGAAGTCAAGAATCTTTTGGATGGAGACCTGTTTGAATATGCCTACGATAAATTGGTCATTTCAACAGGTGCCGCTCCCATTCGTCCGCAGTTGCCCGGAATAGGGTTGCAGCGCATCTATACGCTGCGCAACGTCGAGGATGCCTCTCAGTTGCAATGGCTTGTCAACAGTGGCAGTGTCCACAGTGCCGTTATAGTCGGTGGCGGATTTGTGGGATTGGAAATGGCCGAAAATCTCCACCGCAAGGGCATTTCGGTGACCTTGGTCGACCAAACCCCACAGGTGATGCCTCAGCTCGACCGCGATATGGCTTCCTTTGTCCATACTCAGTTGAGGGGCTACGGTATCCGTTTGCGCCTCGAGACCACTGTCGAGGGGTTTCTCCAAGTGGGCAACATGGTGCAAGTGATGTTCAGCAACAACGAGAGTGAATCAGCCGACATGGTGATTCTTGCCATGGGTGTGGCTCCCGAAAGCAAACTCGCTGCCGAGGCCGGTATTCCGCTGGCGGAAAATGGCTCAATTGTGGTCGACGACCGTATGCAGACTCCGGTGCAGGATATTTTTGCAGTCGGCGATGCCGTTCAGGTCGTGCACAAGGTCTCGGGCAAGCAGGTAAGGCTTCCTCTGGCAGGTCCGGCCAACAAACAGGCCCGTGTGGCAGCCGACAATATTTGTGGACGCGACTCCCGTTATTCCGGCGCCCTGGGTACGTCGGTGTTCAAGCTGATGGATATGACGGTGGCCACAGTGGGTATCACCGAAAGCATGGCCCGCGACAATGGCATCGTTTATGACAAAACCTACCTCTCGCCACTATCTCATGCTGGATACTATCCCGGAGGAAGGCCAATGTATATCAAGGTCTTGTGGTCGCACGACAATTTGCGGCTACTGGGCGTGCAGATTGTTGGTACCGATGGGGTCGACAAGCGTATCGATGTATTTGCAACAGCCATTCATGCCGGACTCTCGGCAGTCAGCCTCAAGGATATCGATTTGGCGTATGCCCCTCCGTTCTCATCGGCAAAGGATCCGGTCAACATCGTTGGCTATATGGTCGAGAATGTGGCTAACGGTCTTTTGCCCCAGTGTTTCTGGGGAAAAGTGTTGGCCTTGCCTCGCGACGGCAGCGTGACATTGCTCGATGTACGTCGCGATTCCGAATTCCGGTTGGGACACGTCGACGGTTTTGTTAACATCCCGCTCGATGCATTGCGCGACCGTTTGTCTGAACTCGACCCCTCGAAGCCGGTGTACGTCACTTGTCAAAGCGGCTTGCGTAGTTACACGGCTTGTCGCATCTTGCAGGCACATGGATTTAAGTGCTTCAGCATCGCAGGCGGATACGCATTGTATTCGATGGTGGCAAAAGATATGTTCAACCAACACGCTTCAAGTGTGAAAATACCCGTATAGTTATGACTCTTCAACAAATGGAATATATACTGGCGGTTGATAAATATCGCCATTTCCAGCAGGCTGCCGAAGCGTGCGGCATCACACAGCCTACGTTGTCCGCCCTGCTCGTCAAGCTTGAAGATGAGTTGGGTGTCAGATTGTTTGACCGCTCCAGCAAATATGTGCGTCCCACTGCTATAGGCGAAAAGGTGGTGCGTCAGGCTCAGAAAGCTGTCAGCGAGGCGCGGCGCATCAAAGAAATGGTCGGTGATGAAAAAGGCGTGGTCTCAGGTCCAATGCGACTTTCTGTCGGACCTACCGTGGCACCTTATCTCGTGCCGTCAATCATCGATATCTTTTCCAGCGATTATCAAGATGTCGATTTGTCCATCGACGAAATGAAGGTTTCCCCCATGCAGAGCGATTTGCATAAAGGTGATATCGATTTTGCAATTGCAATCAGCGGCAATGCTGTGCCGGGTATTTTCGAAATCCCCCTATATAGGGAACCTTTCTATGTCTATATGTCAAATTACTGTAGCCATCAAAACAAGGAGTTTGATATAGGCGAACTCGACATGAAATGTATGTGGGTGATGAAAGAAGCCCAATGCTTTAGAGATAGCGTAATCAGTTTCTGCAAGGGTAAGGATTTGGGTAACCATGTTTACCAGGCAGGTAGCATCGATACGCTGATTCGTATCGTCGACAGAAATGGGGGTTTTACCATCATCCCCGAAATGCACCTCGATTTCCTTACCGATGACCAGATGGAAAATGTCCGTCCCATCATCGGCGATTACATCAGTTACCGCAATGTTTCGCTATACATAAGGGAGGATGAAGTCCGTCAACGCCTTGTCCAAACAGTAATCGATGTGCTCAAAAGAATTGTTCCCTTGAAAATGCAGAATAATTACATCAAACGACCTATTATTCTGTGAGCCACTGATTCGGTTTTGAAACATATTGGAATAAGCCTGTGCAGGAGAATGTGTGTTGTTCCACACGGAATACTGCAGCAGGCTTATTCTTTTGGAATCGGGTATCCACAATGTCGGCTTTGGATGAGCCGAATTCCGTTGTGTTATCGAATGACGGTTTGGGGTTGTGGTGTTTTTCTGCTCCAGAAACGGGGCAGAAAGAGTATGAACAATGACAAATATTCCAGGCGTCCAAGCAACATCAGCACCGAACAGGTCCATTTTGCCAATACGGGAAAGTGTGCATAATTGCCGAATCCTCCTGAATCACCCAGTCCGGGTCCATACGAGGTGATGCAGCCAACTGTTGCACCGATGGCTTCTATGCTGTTGACTCCGCATACAAGCAATATCAGGAATGCGGCAAATATGGAAAACAGAAACAATATGAATACGACAAGAACATTTGTTATCAATTGGTCGGAGACAGGATGTCCGTTCAGTCGCACGGGGTTTACCCGATGAGGATGTAGGCGATTGCTTAATATCGCACGGACATTTCGCAACAATATTAACGCGCGCATGGCTTTTATTCCTCCTGAAGTCGAGCCGGCCATACCTCCAATGCAGGCAATGGTGAGGTAAATCAGCGATACTGGTGCCCACCAAGTTGTGGTGTCTTCGATAACACTGCCTGCGGTTGATGCCACGCTTATGGTTTGGAACACTCCCACCCGGATGGAGTCTTCAAGGGGCATCTCTGATTTCTGGAATAATACTGCAACCACGAAAATGGAAGCCAAAAATATAACACCGCAGTAGAATGAGAATTGGTCCAATTTATGACGTACCCGACTCCATTTAAACGTGATAATCATATACAGCATCATGAAATTGACTCCGCTGAGGAACATGCAACATGCTATGATCCATTGTTGAGCGTGGGTCAGCGATGCGACACTGTCGTTGTAGACCGAAAAACCACCGTTGCTGATGTTGCAGAATGTGAAGTTGACTGCATCGAAAAACGACATGTCGGCACAAAGCAGTGCTACGATAAACACCAGAGTGAGAAAAATATATGTCGACAAGGTTTTGCGTATGGTATTACTCATTTTCGATGAGGTCTTGCCGGTGTTGTCTGCGCCCGAAGCTTCGGCAGTGTACAACGTATAGCGGTTGATGCCTAATTTTGGCGCCAATGCCAATACAATCAGCACAATGCCGAATCCGCCCAGCCATTGACTCATGCTGCGCCAAAGCAGAATGGAAGAAGGCAGCGACTCCACGTCTTCGAAAATGGTCGCACCTGTTGAGGTTAAGCCGGACATGATTTCAAAAAAAGCATCTGTCCATGAGTTGGTTACACCGGTTATTACAAAAGGAAGCGATCCGAATATCGAAAGTATAACCCATAGGATAACCACCAGAAGGTACGAGCATCGCCGGTCTTGTATCGATCGGTATTTGCTGAACGATAGTGCCAGAGCCAAGCCAACAGCCAACGTGATGCAACCTGACCAGATGATGTCTGTCGATGTGCCGTCTGAGAAATGAAATGCCGGAACCAAACACGACAGCATTAGTATGCCTTCTGCCACAAGCAGAAAGCCTACATAACGCATAATGGCTTTTATGTCAGACGAATTCATCTATTGTCAGTTCTGTTTAGTTTTTTCTCCAGTATTCAGGCATGAGCATGGCAAGCATGGCGAATATCTCAAGCCGGCCGGCCAGCATCAGCCCCATCAATGTCCATTTGCCCAAGTCGGGAAGTGTGGTGTACTCTACATTCGCCCCCATGCTGTTGATCAGTGCCGAGGGCCCTATATTGCTAAGGTTGGTGCCGGCCATGCATATCGAGTCGTGTATCGATACGTCACAAAGCGTCAGCATAAAGGCACCGCATAACAACAATACCAAGTATAAAAATACAAAGGCAAATATTTTGTTGATGTAGTCTTGGGGTATTCTGTTGTCATCAATCTTCACCACCGACACCACAGCCGGATGAATCATCGAAACGAAATAATTTTTGGCATACTTGAATATAATCATTAGTCGTTTCAACTTGATTCCTCCGCCGCCTGTCGAACCTGTGCAGGTGCCGATAAATATCAACAGAAACGTTACTGCCGACACCCACAGCGAATTGACTTCTGGTTCTTGTAAAACAAATCCGCAGGTGGATATGGTCGAGGAAATGTGAAGAAGGGCGTAACTTAAGGAACTCCCCAACCCATTCCCCTTTGATAGCAGCGACAGGGTGACGATGGCCACGGCTATGACAAATATCACAGCGTATAAGCGGGTCTCTTCGTTGCGGTTGATCTGTTTCCATTTAAAGAAAAGCAGCTTGTGCAGTAACGCAACATTCAGTCCGCAAAGAAACATGGCAACGCCCAACACTATCAATGTCGAGGTGTTGTAGTTGCCCATTCCGGCACAGTATGGCATAAAGCCTCCGGTCGATACTGTGCTGAATGCCAGGCATACCGAGTTTATTCCTTCGTTTCCGCAGCGTATCAGGATAATGGTTAGTATCAGGGTGAACAGGCAGTATGTGGCCCACATCAACCTGACACTTGTCGCGATGTGCGGATGTAGCTTGCGTTGCAGTCCTCCTGAAAATTCGGCACTATATAGCATGTTCGACCCAATGTTCAATCTCTTCATCAGCATTACGATGAAAAGTATAAGTCCCATGCCACCAATCCATTGGGTGAGACTTCTCCATAACAGCATACTTGGTGGAAGGTTTTCAGGATGGGGTATCACCGATGACCCTGTGGTGGTGAACCCTGATACCGATTCGAACATCGCATCGACAAAACTGTCCAACTCTCCTGTAAAAAGATATGGGAGGGTGCCC
>CALEPD010000134.1 GCA_937910265.1 uncultured Bacteroidales bacterium | reverse complement strand
CGGCTCCGCCGCCGTAGGGATAATCGTCAACACTGCCGTATCGGGTGAGTGAGTACTCATGCAGGTCATGGAATACTACTTCAACAATGCCTTTCTTGATGGCTCGGTGCATGATCGACTCTTGGAAGAACATCGACATCATGTTGGGGAAAAGGGTGAGTATGTCTATCCTCATGATATATGCGATATATGTGGGTTAACGGATGCGCAGGCGCCTGCCTATCTGCAATATGGTGGTCTCTTTTATGCCGTTGAGCTGGCAAAGCCGTTTGATTGTTGTGCCGTTGCGTTTGGCTATCTTGCTCAAGGTGTCGCCGCTGCGTACCTTGTAGTATTGGGCTCCCGACGATGTTGTGGTTACCGACGACGAACCGGAACTGCTGCTCGATGTCTTGCGGAACGATGACGGGGTAATATGGTAATTTTCTGATTTCAGCTGGTGGGTCGTGCAGTCAATGATATCCTCGGGGTTGATGGCATTGCCCAGATAGCGTATCTCAAAATGTAAGTGGCTGCCATACGAGCGGCCGGTATTGCCGCACAAACCAATCACCTCGCCAGCCTTAACCTCTTGCCCGGGATTTACATGCCTGCGTGAAAGGTGTGCGTAGTAGGTCTCCATGCCATTGTGGTGGCGTATAACCACAAGGTTGCCGTACGATTTGTTGTATTTCGATATCCTCACAGTGCCGTCGAATGCCGAGTAAATAGGCTCGCCGGTGGGCAGGGACAGGTCTATGCCATAGTGGAAGCGGCGGCGGCGAGGGCCGAACCGCGACGTGGTGCGGGCGGTTTCGGGTGTGGGAAACGAGAATTTCCTGTTGGCCGACACCAATCGTATGGTGGTGTCTATCTTCGAAATGTCAAGCTTGGGGTAATGTATAACATCCGAATCGAAACTGGCATACAAAATGTCTTGTTCGCTTTCCACACCTTCATCTTCAGTTGGTTGAAGCAATTTCGGCAAGTTGAGTTCTTCATCGTTGTCGTCGGCCACGGTTTGTGGAATGGGAACAGTTGGGCATTCAACGTTCTCGTCAACTCTTTGGTGTATGACAATGCCGTTCCACTCCTCATCCTCATACACAACATCCATACGGTTTATTTGGATGGTGATGGGTTCTGTTTCGTTTTGTGATTGGCCTTGAAGGGAAAATGTAGCTGCCATAATGGTCAGCAGCATGAGTGTATATGCGTATGTTTTTTTGTTTTGCATGGATTGAGCTATAATGAGCGTAATTGAATATAAACTGCAAAAATACTAAAATATTATATATGCGAGGTGCTATAAATCGATTTCGCAGCTGCAATTACAAGCTTTGAGCAGTGCATGTACGCCGCCATCACTTGAAGGAGCGGCATTGTTCCAATGCAGTCGAATTAAGGTCGCGGCGCCACAAAAGTGACAGCCTTGTGAAGGTTCTCCACTTTGAAGTGGGTGTTGAACAATATCTCCCCGTCGATTACCACATAAAACGGTGAGGGGCTTTCCATTTCTATCACCTTTCCTTGGCAGTATTTCATAAGATGTGCCACCCTGGGGTTGTTAAGGTGTTTGCCCTGCTGGTATACCTTTATCAGCGACACAAGTTTTACCAGCGGCATGGGCTTGAACAGACAAACCTCCACCAGTCCGTCGTCGTTGAGCGACAGCGGGGCACAGTTGTAGTTGCCTCCCACATAACGTCCGTTGCTGAGTGTGCAAAGCAGCATCTTTCCGTCATGCAGTTCGTTGCCGTCCACGCTCACACGGCAGTAGTTCTTGCGTCCGGTGAAAAGGCTTTTGATTATCCCCGTAGTGTAGGCACGCTTGCCTCCTATGACAGGTTTTCTGCGCACATTGTCCATCGTGCGGCACACCTCGGCCTCAAATCCGAAGTTGCATACATTTATCGAGCAACGGTCATTAACCCTCATTACGTCAACCTTATGGGCTTCGCCATCTATAAGTCGTTTGATGTCAAGGTAGTTCTCGCGCGGACCATAATATTTTATGTAGTCGTTTCCGCTGCCGCAGGGGTAACAGCTCACCTCCGCCCAGCTATGCTCCAAAAGTCCGCTTACCACCTCGTTCAGTGTGCCGTCGCCGCCACAGGCATAAAAACGCACAGCCTCGTCAGGGTGGTTCCTGCACCAACTGTCAACAAAATCAGTGGCGTCGCCTTTGCTTCGGGTGATATATATATCGTAGTCAATACCCTCATCCAGCATCTGCAACTTGCTTTTTATTTCGTCAGTGGCGTCATACTTCCCTGCCGAGGGATTGATGATAAAAATGTGGCGCATTATTTATAAAAATGTTCAAAAAAGAAGGTGCAAAGATACGATTTTTTTTTAGATGGCGTTATAAACAACGCGATATTGCTACCTTCTCGGTAGCCCTTATGAAAAACCGTCGCGGATAATTGTTATTAACCAAAACAGATTGATATGAAAAAAATTATTTTCCTTGCAACTATGGTTATCGGGATGGCAACCATAGCATGTGCCCAGCAACCTGCACAAAGCCAGTCGCAAAGCAAACCCCAGGCACCCCAGGTTGAAAAACCCGCTGCAACAATGACCCACACCTCTTGCAAGAATGCCCATTGTTGTCCACATTCACAACGCGCATGCCAACAGCAACCTCGTGTCAACCAGCAGAATCAATCCGATTCCACTGCAGTGCGTCCCAAGGCCAATGCCCGCCCTGACGCCCCGGCCAACAAACCCCGCAGACCCCGCAACTCATCCAAATAATCCCCATACGTAACGGTATCATACAGTATTGATGAAGAATATCCGAAATTTTTGTATCATTGCCCACATCGACAACGGCAAAAGCACTCTC
>CALEPD010000133.1 GCA_937910265.1 uncultured Bacteroidales bacterium | reverse complement strand
ACCATTTTATGGAGATTAGCCATGTTATCCGTGGTGAGAAATGGCTACCCTCTGCCCCACTCCACGTTATGCTCTACAAAGCATTTGGTTGGGAAGACACCATGCCACAATTTGCCCACCTGCCTTTGCTGCTCAAACCAGAAGGTAACGGAAAACTCAGCAAACGCGACGGCGACCGACTCGGATTCCCCGTATTCCCACTCGACTGGCAAGACCCGAACACCAAAGAAATGTCAAGCGGCTACAGAGAGAAGGGATATCTTCCAGAAGCAGTCATCAACATGTTGGCCTTACTTGGTTGGAATCCTGGAACAGAACAAGAAATCCTCAGCATGGATGAACTCATCAATCTCTTCGACATTTCGCACATCAGTAAAAGTGGAGCAAAATTCAATGTGGAAAAAGCAAAATGGTTCAACCATGAATATTTGCAGAAATGCTCCGACGAAACAATCGCTGAGATGTTCTTGCCCCAGTTAAAAGAGCACAGCATTGAGGCAGACAAAAATTATGTAGTCAAAGTATGCAGCATGATGAAAGAGCGCATCAACTTTCCATCTGAATTGTGGAACACCTGCTCATACTTCTTTACTGCTCCAACAGAATACGACCCACAGGCCATAAAGAAACGCTGGAAACCGGGCATGACCACACACATGCAAAAGGTAATCGAAATAATCGAAACTGTACCATTTGAATACGATGCAATCCACAAAGCGCTTCTCGACGACTACATTGTTGCCAACCAATTCAACATGGGACAAATAATGAACAGTTTCAGACTTGCAGTTGTTGGAACAACCGTCGGTCCCGACATGCTCACACTAGTCATGACAATAGGCAAAGAAGAAACACTTAACAGAGTACGGAAAGCCATCGAAGTAATTGGCGAAGTAGAATAAATTATCAATCATTAAAAAATAAAAATCATGGAAGAACTGAACTCAATCCAAAACGAATCAAACAACGAACCCAAATCATGCAAAAAAAACTGTAAAGCAGGCTCAATCATTTTCCACGCAGTAGTTGTCCTTGCTCTTATTGGACTTTATATTCTACATTTCACAGGCAACCAAACCAAACACAATCCGGAGGCCACACCTGCTGTTGTCAATGATGGCGGTGTAAAAGTAGCGTACATCAACACCGACAGTTTAATGGCTCAATATCAATATGCAAAAGACCTCGAAGAGGAATTGCGCACATTCCAAGCAAACAAAGAAAACAGTTACCAACGTCAAGCTGAACAATTGTTGCGTGAAGAACAAGAATACCTCAAAACAGGTGCCAATTTGACACTAAGCCAACAAAAAGCCAAGGAAGAGGAATTTCAACGTCGTGAGGCCGAACTTCAGCAATTACAAATCACCTATGCACAACAAATTCAGGAGAAAACAATTCAAGAGTCGGAAAAAATGACAAATGCTGTATATGCCTTTATCCGTGAATACAATAACGCAAACCAGCAATTTGACATCATCTTGTCCAAATCATTCTCAAACAGCCCAATCCTATACGGAAATCCCGGCATGGACATAACAAACGAAATCATCGAGGGGCTTAATAAAGAATACGAATCAATAAAAGAATAACACATTATGTAGTGGTGACAACTGACAAATTGTCACCACTACATTCTTTGGCATGATATTCGATAATTGACAAGCAAACGTGAAATAAAAACAATAAAAATAATAAACTATGAACATCAAACCATTAGCAGACAGAGTTCTCATTCAACCCGCCGAGGCTGAGCAAAAAACAGCATCCGGCATCATTATTCCTGACACCGCAAAAGAAAAACCGCAAAGAGGTACAGTTCTGGCAGTAGGCAACGGAACCAAAGACCACGAGATGACCGTAAAGGTTGGTGACAATGTTTTGTACGGTAAATACAGCGGAACCGAGATCGAAATCGACGGAACCAAATATATGATTATGAAAGAGAGCGACATATACGCTATCATCTAATTCCTTATAACCAAAAGAAACAACATTATAATTATGGCAAAACAAATTCTTTTCAATAATGAAGCCCGCGAACAACTCCTTATCGGTGTTGACGCATTAGCAAATGCAGTAAAAGTAACCCTCGGTCCCAAAGGCCGCAATGTTATTATCGATAAAAAATTTGGTGCTCCCCAAGTAACCAAAGACGGTGTTACCGTAGCCAAAGAAATTGAACTTGACGACAATATGCAAAACATGGGTGCCCAGCTCGTAAAAGAAGTTGCATCCAAGACCAACGACCAAGCAGGTGACGGTACCACCACAGCTACCGTTCTCGCCCAAGCCATCGTTAAAACCGGACTTAAGAACGTTACCGCCGGTGCAAACCCAATGGATCTGAAACGCGGTATCGACAAAGCCGTAGCCACTATCGTAAGCGGCATCAAAGAACAAGCCGTTGAAGTCGGCGGCGACATCAACAAAATCCGTCAAGTTGCCACCATCAGTGCCAACAACGACAGCGCTATTGGCGACATCATTGCCGAAGCAATGGAAAAAGTAACCAAAGACGGTGTTATCACCATCGAAAATGCAAAAGGTATCGACACCACCGTTAAGGTAGTTGAAGGTATGCAGTTCGACCGTGGTTTCATCAGCCCCTACTTCGTTACCGACACCGAAAAAATGGAATGTGCATACGACAATCCATTCATCCTTATCTACGATAAGAAAATCAGCACCATGAAAGATCTTCTTCCTGTACTGGAAAAGGTTGTAAACACTGGAAGACCTCTCTTGATTATTGCTGAAGATGTTGACAGCGAAGCTCTCGCCACTTTAGTAGTAAACCGTCTTCGCGGCAATCTCAAAATCGTTGCCGTCAAGGCTCCTGGTTTCGGCGACCGTCGCAAAGAAATGCTCGAAGACATCGCCATCCTCACCGGTGGCACCGCCGACAGCAGCATTTTGGAAACCGGCGTGCTGACGGCGTAGAGCGCCGCCGCCAGCACCGCCAGCCACCAGCGCTTCATAGCCCAGTACGCGCTGCCCTTCCGTTCTGACTTCTGGGTCCTGTTCTACAACAAGGATCTGTTCGATGCCGCTGGCGTGGCCTATCCCACCAACGACATGACCTGGGACGCCTATGCTGAGCTGGCCAAGACCATGACCAAGGACGGCGTCTACGGCACCCACTACCACACCTGGCTGTCTGCCGTGGCCAACTGGGCCGTGTGCGATGGCGTGAACACGCTGGCTGATGGTCAGTACGACGATCTGGCTTACTTCTACAACCTCTACCAGGACATCGAAGACGCCGGCGCCTGCATGGCGTACAACGAGCTGAAGGCCTCCGGCCTGCACTACTCCGCTGCCTTCGCCAACGGCGATGTGGCCATGATGCCCATGGGCTACTGGTACGTCTCCACCCTGATCGGCTACAACAACGACGGCACCTGCAACTTCAACTGGGGCATCACCGCTGTTCCCCATGCTGAGGGCGTGGCCGCTGGTTCTTCCTTCGGCAACCTGACCGGCGTGATGATGAACAAGAAGTCCGCCAACAAGGATCTGGCCTGGACCTACATCTCCTGGCTGTGCGGCGTGGAAGGCTCCAAGGCCACCGCTTCCACCGGCACCCGTCCCGCCTGGGTCTCCGAGGATGTTGCCTCTGCGATTTCTACCGTCGCTGGCTTCCCCACCGACGAAGCCTCCAAGGCTGCCCTGCTGCCCTCCTACGTTGCCGTTGAATGGCCCGTGGTTGACAAGCTGAGCGACATCAAGCCCATCGTGGAAGAAGAGCACACCCTCATCATGACCCGCGAGCTGTCCGTTGAGGAAGGCATCGAGGAAATGAATGACCGTGCGGCTGAGCTGTTCGAGTAATCTTTCCGATCATCATCCCAACCTGAATTAAACGGCGGGGAGAGCGCAGCGCAAAACTCGCTCTCCCCGTTCAAGTTATCTACATCAGTACCATCCTGAAAGGGG
>CALEPD010000132.1 GCA_937910265.1 uncultured Bacteroidales bacterium | reverse complement strand
GAGCCTCCCCGATAATTGAGAAGCCATGTTATTTCAACATCGCGTTCTAATGCCCAATAGGCTATTCCGTAGGCTTTTAGATGGTTCTTTTGTTGGTCGTCCATAGGTATCAGCAAATAGGCTGCATGCAAGGACGATGCAGAGCCTACAATGATTGCCAAGGTTAGCATTAAACGAACAAACTTCTTCATTTGCCAATCGATTCCCCTAAATAACTCAAATCGACTTTATTTATTTTATTATTTATTATTATTTTAGAAGGGGAGCCCGATAAAATCGTTTGGGGTATTCAATGCAAAAACACACGACGAAGACACTTATTCGTCGCGTGTTGCAATTCTTCCAACCGATTGGCAGGTCTATTGTGGTATTAATCTGCTGTAAGAGGCTTGCGATAATTATGCAGATATCAACCGATTATAAAGAAAAAGAAAAACGAGGGAGTAAAGCCCTCGTTGGTAAACTTGTGCGGATGGGGGGACTCGAACCCCCACTCCGTGAGGAACTAGATCCTAAGTCTAGCGCGGCTACCAATTACGCCACATCCGCTTTTGAAAACGGTTGCAAAGGTACGTTATTTTTTTGAATATCGGCTATAAAAGTTTTTTGTTATATTGTAATATATTGTGTGATATTGCGTTGTGTTTTTGAGAGGATGATGCCGTGGGCGACTGCGAAAACAGCACTCGAGTTATCAACAAATAAAATGTGAAAAAAAGAAATTGCGAAAGGAATCCGTTTTTTAATAAATAAGTACTTTTGCAAAATAGAACATTTGAGATTATGGAATACGAGGAACTTGACAACCGGCCGACTGAATACGGCGACGACAGTATCGTTCATCTTGAAGATATGGAGCATATCCGCTTGCGTCCGGGTATGTATATTGGAAAGTTGGGTGACGGATCATCGCACGATGATGGTATTTATGTTTTGATTAAGGAGGTGATAGATAACTCGATAGACGAATTTTCGTCGGGTTATGGAAAGAAGATTGAGGTGACGGTGAATTTCGCGGAAAAAAAAGTCGTTATCAGAGACTATGGCCGCGGCATCCCCTTGGGCAAGATGGTGGAGGCTGTATCGAAACTGAACACGGGTGCGAAATACGACAGCAAGGTGTTCCAGAAATCGGTGGGTTTGAATGGTGTGGGAACCAAGGCGGTGAACGCGCTGTCGAGCTATTTCAAGGTAAAGGCGGTGAGAGACGGCATGTGCCGTTGTGCCGAATTTTCGGAAGGTGAGCTGACGTCGGACAGCGGCGTGGTGGCTTGCGATGAGGATAACGGAACCTTGATAGAGTTTGTGCCCGACAGCAAGCTCTTCGGCAATTTCCATTTCATAGGCGAATATGTGGAGAAGCGCATCTGGAATTACTGTTACCTGAACAGGGGCTTGACGATGTACTACAACGGCAAGCGCTATTACTCGAAAAATGGATTGCTCGACTTGCTCGCCAACAACATGAATGCCGAGCCGCTCTATCCCATCATACATATAAAAGACGACGATTTCGAGGCGGCATTTACGCATGTGAACGGACAGAACAGCGACTACTATTACTCGTTTGTAAACGGCCAGCATACCACAGAAGGAGGTACGCACCAAAGCGCCTTCAGGGAGAATTACGCCCGTGTGGTGAAGGAGTTTTACAACAAGAAGGAGTATGTTCCCGAAGATATACGCCAAGGTTTGGTGTGTGCCATGTGTATAAGGATACAGGAGCCGGTGTTTGAGGCCCAAACCAAAACACGTCTAGGTTCGACCCACATGGCGCCGGCAAATAAGGACGGTTCGTACGACAGCCCGTTGCTGAAAAGCTATGTGTACGATGTGTTGAAGCGTCACCTCGACAACTATCTTCATATGAACGCTCCGACTGCGGAGGTGCTGCAGCAGAAGATACTGCAGAACGAAAAGGAACGCAAGGCCATTGCCGGAGTGAAGAAGATAGCCCGCGAGGCGTCGAAGAAGGCCAGTTTGAACAATAGCAAGTTGCGCGACTGCCATGTGCACTACAATACAAACCATGCCCGACGCTTGGAGAGCACCATCTTCATAACTGAGGGCCTTTCGGCAAGCGGAAGCATCACCAAGTCGCGTGATGTGAACACCCAAGCGGTGTTCAGCCTGAGGGGAAAACCGCTCAACACTGTGTCGGCAGGCAAAGCCGAAGTGTACAAAAACGAGGAACTAAACCTGCTTCACAATGCTTTGGATATAGACGACGGCATGGAAAACCTCCGCTACAACAATGTGGTGATAGCTACCGATGCCGATGTCGACGGTATGCACATCAGACTGCTGTTGCTTACATTCTTCCTGCGCTTCTATCCCGAACTGATCAGACAGGGCCATGTGTATATATTGCAGACCCCGCTGTTCCGCGTGCGCAACAAGCAAAAGACTGTCTACTGCTATACCGAGGAGGAACGGGTTGACGCCATACGCAGTATTCCCCACGCCGAAATCACCCGATTCAAAGGCTTGGGTGAGATTTCGCCCGACGAGTTCAAGAATTTTATAGACAAGGATATGAGGCTTGATCCGGTGCTGCTGCACAAGGACTTCGACATACCCGGCGTGCTGCGGTTTTATATGGGCACCAATTCGAACGAGCGCCGAGCCTTTATCATGCAGAATTTAAGAGTGGAAGACGATGAGTCGATAGTGGTGGCATAAAGCTCTGCAGATAGAGTGGAATATGAAATATTAAAATCTTTTAAAAAAAATTTTGTTGGTTCAATTAAACTTACTATAATTGCAAAAAAAAATAGACAATGAATATGCGCAAAAACCACAAGAAGAAATTGATTGTCAGCTACAAAAATCTATCAGACGAACTTCTCGCACTATTTAAAGAAGCCTATCCTGAAGGCCATTCTGACTTTGTACAGAAAACCATCAAGCCTAATGGTGAGCCTATTTTCGTTGTACCACTCGAAACCGAAGACGCCACTTACATGGTTAAGGTAGAGGTGAAAATCGACACCACTTTGGCAGAAGAAGAACTCGATAAAGACCTCTATGGTGATGACTCCGATTCCGATAAAAGCGACGATGTTGAGTTTGCCCCGATGTCAGAAGCCTTGGAAAAGGAGGAAGGCATTGTGGGTTCCCGCAATGACAGAGTGCTCAAGCATGGCGATTACGACGGAGTGTTCTCGCCGGATGAGCCTTCGCCCAAAAGAGGCCGCAATGCGCACTCCAGCGCAGGCGAGGAGATTATGCAGGAGTTTGATTCGTTTGACGATGATTTGAATGATGCCTATAGCGACGACCGTTATGATGACGAGCCGGACGATTTCCAGGATGACGAACCGTCTGATGCTGAATTGAACGATATTGATTTGGGTGATTTCAACGACATCCCTGTTGTTGCTGAGACCAAGCAGCCGTCGAAAAGAGGCCGCAAGAAATTGACAGCAACCGATGCCGGTGAAGCCAAACCGAAAAAGAGCCGCGCCACTGCCGTGAAAAAGCCAGCAAAGCAGAAATAAGCGTGGAATAGATGAAAAGGAAAAAGCGGACGATATACCGTCCGCTTTTTTTTATTAGTGCCGAAGCGCAGATGAGGTGGCTCTGGCATATTGTTTTTATGCGTAAAAGAAGTGCAATATTATGTGGCCGCTACTTTTCGTAGAAGTGCATTTCGGTCAGGTATTGGTAAACCGATTCGGTGAGAAGGTAGCGTACATCGTTGCCGTTGCGTATCTGTTCGCGGATGTAGCTTGATGAAATGTCCATCATGGGGACATCGACCATGGTTACGTTGGGATGCTTCGCCAATTGGCCGCCTGAATGGTTGGGGCGGGGGTAGACGAATATTTTGTAATGGTTGATGATGTAGTCGTAGTTGCGCCAGCGCTCGAAGGTGTCGAGGTTGTCGGAGCCCATGATGAGAGAGAATTCCTTGTCGCGGTACTGCTCGCCCAGGTGTGCCAACGTGAGCACGGTGTAGGAGGGTATGGGCAAGTGGAATTCGGCGTCGCAGGCACGGAGCCGGTTGTTGTGTTCGACGGCCAGCCGCACCAGGTGCAGCCTATGGTAGTCGGCCAACAGGGTCTTGCGTTCCTTCATTGGGTTTTGTGGAGAAACAACAAACCACACCTCGTCGAGCGGGGTGTGGTTTAGCATGGCGTTGGCAATGACTAAATGGCCAACGTGTATCGGGTTGAATGAACCGAAAAAAAGTCCTATTTTGCGCATCAATAGTATTTGTACTTGCTGACTACTTGGATATGACGTAACCTGTTGCCTTTGAAGGTGTAGATTTCGGCCACCTCGCCGGCTCCTGAAATGACTTTCAGGATATTTATCTCAGAGGTGTAGGGTTTAGGGTATTTCTTGAATACGACAGACATTACTTCCTCTTTGGTCATGCCAACGTGTACACCGTTGTCCAATACGACTTCGGGGTCGGTGATCTTGGCGCCGAGCACTTCAACTTTTTTGGTGGTGATGCTCCGGTAGATGTCGATGAAACTTCCGTCGAGGCGTTTCATGGTGTTTACCGAAACATTCATCGAGTCGTAGAATTCTTTGTATCCCACTTCGCGATACCATTGTAGTTGGTTGTCGGTGATGAAGTGTTCGACGGTTTCCCATTTTCCGAACGGGTAGATTACAAAGTCGCCCAATGAATAGACGGTCATGGTGTCGGCGATGACTTTGATGTCTTTGACGAGGTATTCAGGTTTTGCGTATGTCATCATACGCATGGCTTTTGCGCGGGAGCTGACCTGCTGGGCGCAGACGGTTCCCATGCTTGCCACTACAAGTAATATTGTAAGTATCTTTTTCATCAGGTTGTTTTTAGATGGGCGTTGTGGTGATGTCTATTGTGACTGTTGGGTTTGAGTCAGGATGGCATCAAGGCCGCAGCCCATCTTGTTTATTGTGATTTATATAAAGGTGGATTTGGGTAAATCCACCTTTAATATTCAGAAACGCAAAGATGCGTGATTTATTTTACAATAGAGATGCGTTTTGTAGAGATGCCTTGTTCGCTCTTAACGGTAACAATGTACATGCCTGCGGGATATTGTTGGGTGTTAAGGGTGAAGATGTTGTTGTTGATGTTGTTTTGGGTGTGGACGATTTGCCCGATGGCATTGACAACGGTGATGTTCTGGATGGACTCGGAAGCTTCGATGATGGCATGGTCGCTTACGGGGTTGGGGTAAACGTCCAATGACAAAGAGCTGGAAACTTGGTCGATTCCGACATAGTTGCCGTCGAAGTTTTCGGTGGTGGCGGAGTTGAACACGCTGCAGTTGTTGTAGTCCTCAGAGTCGTAAGAGTAGGCAACAGCAACGATGCGGCAGCGCCAGTCTTTGTATTCTGCGGGGAGGGTGTAGTTGACGGGGAAGGTGAAGTTGCCGTTTTCGTCAATGGTGAGTTCGTCGCCCCATGCGCCGGTGATGGTGGTGCGTGCGGTGCGCATGTGGAGGTAGTTGTTGTTGTATCCGCCGTTGTTGTAGTCGGCTTGTCTCATCACGATGCTGTCTTCGATTACATAGAGGGTGAGGCGCGGGTTAGCGGGTTCGATGCTGAAGGTTCCGGCAATGTTGCCACTAACGGAACGGCTGTTCTTGTCGTAGGTGAGACCCGACATGTCGAGTTCGAGGAAGCTGGGGATTTGGAGCGCTTGGTCGATGGTGGCTGAGATGACGTTGGATTGGCCTACGCCTGTGACTGGGCCTGGGTCTTCAGTGTAGAATCTGGTGCGGTCGTACATGATGGCGGGAGCGTAGGGGCCATCGGGGCCATAGAACCAAGTCATCTGGTCGCTGGAGGGGTTGGAGAGGTCGTCGGTACCGAAGCCGGCATGGTGGGTGATCAAACACAAATTCCTGTTCTTCTGGAAAAAGAAGAAGTACAGCATGTACGAAAACAAAATCGTCCGTGCCTACCGGGACGGCAAGGTAACCAAAGAAGAACAGCAAATGGCAA
>CALEPD010000131.1 GCA_937910265.1 uncultured Bacteroidales bacterium | reverse complement strand
AGGTCTGCCGTCAGGTTGAGGAGGTTAAGGCTTCGAGCAAAATCAAATGTATGGACGATTTGCTCAACAGCGGCGACACCTGGGAAATCTAATCCCGCAGCATAAACCGCAATAAATAATAAAAACTCTGTGAAAAAACCTTCACAGAGTTTTTTTTCACCCTCCCGCCTCTCAGTCCCATACCCATTGTTGCCAGCCAACAATCATGCAACAGCAATCCAATTGTGATATTTACCATAAAAATGTTCTTTGCGGTTTTTCAACCGTCACTCTTGCCGGGTTTTGTGCTCCGACAAAGCGTGTGGCAGACTGCACAACTTGTCCGTCGGCATGCCTGTATGGCTAAAATTACAATATTGTCTTTACTGCTGTATTTCAGTGCAATAGTTTTAATTTCGATAATGATGGAATGATAAATCACAATTAAGCAACGAAATTATAAAATTCCCCACAATTTTATTACATTTTTTCAGTTAACAAAAAGTGATTTATTTTCCCCGTATTTTGCAATAAATTATATTAATAAAATACTTAATGATTGTTACCTCAAATTATTTTAATTAAAAACATTAAAAAGTATTATGAAGAAAAGAAAAAAAATCTATTTCCCATTACTGCTCACACTGTTTCCGCTGATGGGTTTGCAGGCTTCGCAAGACACTACACTGCAGCTCTCACTGCTCGATGCGCAGAAATATGCCGTCGAGCATAACTACAGTCTGCAAAACGCGTCACTGGAAGTCAAGGCCGCCGAAGCCGCCAAATGGCAAACCTTCTCAACTATGTTGCCCCAGGTGTCGGGTACTTTCGATTACAGCAACATGTTGGGCTACGAGATGAACTTCGGTATGATGAGTGTCCCGATGAATCCCTACGGCTCTTTGGGAGTCTCTGCTGCAGTCTCCATCTCCGCTCAGCAAATCACAGGTACGCTCCTCACCTCAATCTCCGCTCAAATGTCCGACATAACCTACAAGCAGACCGAACAAACCATACGGGCCAGCGTCAAAAGCGTTTATGCCTCGATTTTGGTAATGAACGATATTTTGAGTTTGCTCGATAGTACCTTGGTCAATATGCAGGTGTTGGAGCGCTCGGCCATCGAAAGCGTTAAGGCCGGTGCCGCTGAGCAAATCGCCGCCGACCAATTAAGCGTTCAGGTCGCCCAAATGCAAAACACAATCAACTCTAACAAGCGCTCGCTCAAAATGCTCTACAACTCGCTGTTGCTGCAACTCGGCGAAAATGTGAACACACAGCTTGTGCTCACTTCCACCATCGACCAAATCATCGATGTCGAAAAGTCCGTCGGTCTCACCACTCAGGGCCTCCGCCTCGAGGACAACTATGATTATCAGCTCTTGCAGCAATCCGAACGCGTGTCCAAACTCCAACTCACCGATTCCTGGCTCAAATTCACCCCCACAATTACTGCTTTCTATCAGTATAGCAACAAAACCTATTTTGGTAAGGACGAAGGTATGAATATGACTCCACCAAACATGGTCGGAGCCAGCTTCAATTTGCCCATCTTCCAAAGTGGTACACGCGCCGCAGCCATCAAGCAGGCCAAATTCGCCCACCAGCAAACGCTCAACACCAAGCAACAAACCGAAGACGCATTGCAGGTTCAGTACAGCCAGCTTTGTTTCGACCTCATTACCGCCGTCGAAACTTATCAAATTCAGAAACGCAACCTCGATGTCACAAAACGTGTATTCGACAATACAACCGAGAAATACAAGTATGGCGCTGCCAGCAATCTTGAGGTAACAAACGCAAGCAACGACATCATCACCGCACAAAGCAACTACGTACAGGCAGTTTTGAGTGTGGTGAACGCCCAAGTCGAATTAGAAAAAATACTCGGTCTTTAAGACGAATCATATTAATTATTAAAATAAAAACATAGTAAATAGATATTTAATGATGAAAATAAATTTTAAACTTATATTCGCCGTTGCATTAACCGGTTGTTTGGTTGCTTGCGGTGGTAAAAAGGATGAAAGTAAAATCGCTACTACTACAAAGAAGGAAGTCGAGAAAGTAAAAGTTTTGGCCCTTCAAAACGAGAAAGTCGCCAAGTCGCTTCAACTCTCCGCCACTCTCGAAGGATACGAAACAATGAATATCTCTCCCTCAGTTACAGGCCTTATCGACCATATCTATGTCGAAGTCGGCAGCCGTGTCTCCAAGGGCAGCATGTTGGTGCGCATGGACCAAACCCAGCTCAACACCACCCGCATCAATCTTAACAACGCCAAAGTCGAGCTCGACCGCGTAACCGCACTGAAAAGCTCGGGAAGCGTTAGCCAGCAGGTTTACGACCAAACCAAGGCAGGCTACGACCAATTGGTCGAGAGCGAGCGTTTCCAAACCGAAAACACTTTCGTCAAGGCTCGCTTCTCCGGTGTAATCAGCGCCAAAAAATTCGAGGACGGTGAAATGTACACGGGTCAGCCCATTCTCCAACTTACCCAAATCAGCCGCCTGAAAGCCATCATCAGCATCCCCGAAAGTTATTTCCCCTTGGTTAAAAAAGGTATGAAAGTCGATGTCTACAGCGACATCTATCCCGATCAGAAATTCCCTGCCACCATCGAAATCGTTTACCCCACCATCGACCCCACAACCCACACCTTCCAGGCTAAGTTGAACATTCCCAATGCCTCCGAAAAAATTCGCCCCGGTATGTATGTCCGTACCGAACTCGCACTCGGCGAAATGGATGCCATCGTTGTACCTTACCAAAGCGTGTTGAAACTCACCGGCAGCAACGATCGCTATGTGTTTGTCAATAACAACGGTGTGGCCGAACGCGTGCCAGTAACCCTCGGACAACGTTTCGACGACCGCGTCGAAATCATCCCCGTTGTCGCCGGCGAAATCAAAGAAGGCGACGAATTGGTGATTACAGGTCAGGCCCGTCTCGTCGACGGATCAGCACTCGAAATCGTTAAATAATTATTCATTATAAGAAAACAAGTTTAAAATGGCTATATACAAAACATCTATCAATAAACCCATCACTACGGGAATGATATTTGTTGCCATCATCATTCTCGGTCTGTTCTCGCTCACCAGGCTTCCCATCGACCAAATGCCCGAAATGGACCCGCCCTTTGTCACGGTGATGACAACATATCCTGGCGCCAATGCCAGCGAAATCGAAATCAACATTTCCAAGCCAATCGAAAACACCCTCAACTCTGTCGATGGTCTCAAAAATATTGTATCTACCTCTAAGGACAACATGTCCATTGTCTCTCTCGAATTCGAATGGGGGTCCGATATCGATGAAGCCCTCAACGATATCCGCAGTTACGTCGACATCCTCTACGACAATCTTCCCGATGGTGTCTCCCGTCCCATGATTCTTAAACTCAACTCCAACGCACGGCCCATCATGTCCTACGGCTTCACCGCCAAGGAAAGCTATCCTGGACTCGAGCGTATCATCGACGACAATGTGACCAATGTGCTCAACCGCATCGAAGGCATCGGTAATATTACCGTAAGCGGTGCTCCTGAGCGATATGTCTATATCGACCTCGATCCCAAACAACTCGAATCCTATAACCTGAGTCTCGAAGTGGTCGGTCAGGCTATCTCTGCCAACAGCCTCGACCTCGCTTCAGGTACCGTCAAAATGGGTAAGGAGCAATATCAGATGCGCGTGAAGGGCGAATATGTCGAAAGCTCCGAAATCAACGACATTGTTGTCGCCACCTCGCCCACCGGACGTCAAATCTTTGTCCGCGATTTGGCAACAGTGCGCGACACCATCAAGGATCTCTCTCTCGATGAGAAAATCAACGGCCTCGATGGTGCTCGTTTGATGATTGCCAAGCAAACCGACGCCAACACCGTCGCCATCGCACAAAAGGTGAAACGCGAAATGGAACATATCCAGAAGACTTTGCCCCCCGATATTGAAGTCACACTCATTAACGACGACTCACTCGAAATTCAGAACGCTATCAACGGCTTGGCTGAAAGTATTTTCTACGCCTTGCTCTTTGTCATGTTGGTCGTATTCATATTCTTGGGCGATTGGCGCAGCACCATCATCATCTCACTCACCATCCCCATATCTCTCGTAACCTCTTTTATCTACCTGCTGCTTGTCGATAGCTCGTTGAACATCATTTCCCTGGCCTCCCTTACCGTGGCTGTCGGTATGGTCGTCGACGATGCCATCGTTGTTCTCGAAAACATCACCAAGCACATCGACCGTGGCGAAAGTCCACGCGAGGCTGCTATCTGTGCCACCAACGAGGTATGGGTATCCGTAATTGCCACCACGCTTGTATTGGTCGCTGTGTTTGTTCCCCTCACCATGCTCCCGGGCATGGCTGGCATCCTGTTCAAGGAATTGGGTTGGATCGTTACCATCGTAGTTTGTGTCTCCACCATCTCGGCCATCACACTTATCCCCATGTTGTCCAGCCGCATGCTTAAGGAAAAGCCTTTCTTCTTGACTAAACGGGAAGAGGAAGAGGCAAAACAAAAAGCCGCCAACAAAAAGTTGTCTTTCGACAACACTGTCGGTAAAGTATTTTGCGCTGTCGAGGCTTGGTATGCCAACATCCTGCGTTGGTGCTTGAACCACAAACGCCTTGTTTTCTTCACCGCTGCCATAGTGTTTGTTGTATCTCTTGTACCCATCATGTTGGGTAGAATTGGTATGGACTTCATGAAAGAGCAGGATAATGGCCGATTGAGCGTTGCTGTCGAACTCCAGCGCGGCACACGTATCGAGGAAACCCTCAAGACTGCACGCCGTCTCGAAACCGACATTAAGCAAATCGTCGGTGACGATCTGCTGGTGCTCAACACCTCTGCCGGTTCCAACGACGATGCTGGTATGTCTGCCCTCTTCAACAGCACCACCAACAACAAAATCAGCATGAATGTCCGTTGTACCAAAAAGTACGACCGCGAACGCACCATCTTCGAAATCCAGGAAGCCCTCCGTAAAAAAATAGCCGAGTACCCCGAAATCATCAACTACCAAGTTTCACTCGGTGGTATGGGCGGTGGCGGCAACAACTCGCTCAGCGTCGAGATTTTCGGTTATGACTTTGATGCAACCAACGAATTTGCGGCTGACCTGAAATACCGCATCGAAAACAATGTTGCAGGCGCTCGCGACATCAAAATCAGCCGCGATGAGGACCGTGCCGAACTGAAGATTGTATTCGACAAGCAAAAACTTGCTTACCATGGTCTCAACGGTGCCACCGTCGCCACCTATGTCCGCAACAGAGTCAACGGTATGACCGCGGGCTTCCTCAAAGAAGAAGGCGAGGAATACGACATCGTTGTCCGTCTCGAGGAAGAATATCGCAATAGTATCAGCGACATCGAGGATTTCGCCATCATGACTCCTGCCGGTAGGACCGTCAAACTCAAGGAGCTTGCCGTAGTCGAGGAATATTGGTGTCCCCCGACCATCGAGCATAAAAACCGCCAGCGTTACTTCTCAATGAATGTCAACCCCTACAACACTTCGTTGAAGGAATTGGCCGACGGCGTTCAGCGTGAACTCGACCAGATGAACATCCCCCAGGGTATTGTTGTCGACCTCGCCGGTAGCTTCGAAGACCAACAGGAAACCTTTGGCGACATGGGTCTCCTCGCATTGCTCATCATGCTCTTGGTCTACATCGTCATGGCATCGCAATTCGAGTCTTTCAGCAAACCTTTCATCATTATGATGTCTATCCCGTTTGCACTTACCGGTGTCATTCTTGCTCTGCTTGTCACGGGCATCAACCTCGACATGGTAGGTGCGTTGGGTATCATCCTCTTGATTGGTATCGTTGTCAAAAACGGCATCGTACTCGTCGACTACATCAACCTCATGCGCGACAGGGGCTTGCCTCTCTACGAAGCGATTGCAGTCTCAGGACAAAGCCGTTTGCGTCCCGTTATGATGACCGCCTTCACCACAATCCTGGGTATGATTCCCATGGCATTGTCAAAGAGCGAAGGCTCCGAGTTGTGGAATACTATGGGTATTGTGGTTATTGGCGGACTTCTCGTCTCTACCATTGTAACCCTTGTGGTTGTTCCTGTTCTCTATGGCATCATGGAACGTCACGACGATGCCGAACGCCAATCCAAATTACGCAGCAAGTTTGTCTTCTTGAAAATCGATTTGAACGAGAAGCAACAAACCGAAGAATTGTCTAAAAGTTAATATGCAATCATTATGAAATCTGTATTGATAGTATTCAACCAAGCCAATACCGAACGTGTCGAATATCTCCTCGATGTATTGTCCATCCGCGGTTTCACCTTCTGGGAAAACGTGCAGGGACGTGGACACATCAACGGCGACCCTCGACGCGGTACGCACACTTGGCCCGAAATGAACAATGCCGTTATGACCGTCATCGATGACGATAAAGTTGAGCCTCTTTTGGTGGCAGTCCGCAAACTCGATTTGCGCAACCCTGAAGTGGGTGTCCGTGCTTTCGTCTGGACTATCGACCAAATGGCATAACCACCAGCCATAGCTGCTCTGCCGCCCGCATGGGCAGTAACAATGTGGGGTTCTATAAACCGAATTTATAGAACCCCATATTTGTTTTCTTTCAGGTGCATTTTCTGTAGTTACCCGGAGCCTTCCCGGTGTGCTTTTTGAAAAACTTGATGAATTGTGCCTTGTCTCCATGTGCAGTTTTGCACCAATGCTCTCCATGGTTTCGTTGAGATGTGTTAGCATCATCGTTTGTGCCGTCAGTATCGTTCTCTCGTTAATCCATTGCATGGTTGTCTTGCCCGACTGCTCCTTTACAACCTCGGCAAGATGTCCCTTTGTTATGTTCGGTTTTCTGCTTAGTATTCCGGCTTGCGTTAGTGGCACGGAAGCTTGGACTGTTTTCGGTTTCAAAAAAAAATCTTATCTTTGCAAAATCAAAATCTGTTCAAAGCAGTTCGTGCGGCTTCCCGAATCAGATTGCCATAAAATCAGACAACCTAAAATTATTATAAATATGAAAAGAATAGTTTCACTTGTAGTAAGTCTGTTTTCCATCGGAGTATTGTCGGCACAGTCAATACTGGATACCGTTGCCAAAGTCGGAGTTGTATCCACACAAGCTTATTCAATGACCATCGACCGCGACGCCGACCTTGTTGAGGGCGCAGTGAAAAAACGCCTTAAAGACGTCGGTCTGAAAGTAAAGAACACCGATGGCTATGTGGCATCACTCGAACAGGTGTTTGCCGACCTCTCGGGCGAGATGGTTAATTTTTATGTCAAAGTTGAAGAGAAAGGGCGTCGAAACAATAAATACAGTGTTGTCACAGCCTTCGCCATGCACTCCAACCTCAACACCGATCCCGAAGCCCTGCATCAAAACGTGAAAGCGTTTCTCGTCGATTTTGTTGGTTATATCGACAAGTATCAGTCCTACCTCAAAATGGTCGACAAGCAGGATGAACTTTCCAAGGCCGAAAGAGTATGGAACCAGGCCGTATCCGACAAAAGCTCAATCGAGAAGGCAATTGCCTCCGATAAACAGAAAATCGAAAGCAAGCAGGAGGATATCGAGTCACTCAGAAGGAAAATCGCCGAGTGTGAGAAAAGCATCAACGAGTATCGTGTCAATATCGAGAATAATAGCCGTAAACTCTCCGAGGCCGATAAAAAGGTGTACGACGCCGAGGCAAAGGCACGCGCCATCGAAGCCGAAGTCGAGAAGTTCAGACAATTGTCACAATAGTCGTCAGATTTTACAGTGTGATAAAAAACAAACTGCGTAACAATAAGTTGCGCAGTTTGTTTTTTGTATGGGGTGCATGCATTTGCATTCACAAAGTGGCATGGCCTCGATATGTTCCCTTATGCTTATTTTTTCTGGGTACTGGGTATTGGCTGAAGTGTGCTTAATTGAACTTTAACACGCACGCCTTGTGAAATCTCCACCGTGGCAAGTCCTCCTGGTTGCGATGAGACGAATGTCACATGTATGCCGCCGGCAGTCATCACGCGGTCGCCGTTCTTCAATCCTTCGCGGTATGCACGTTCTTTCTTCTCTTGCTGACTTTGGGGTCTGATTAGGAAAAAGTAAAATACTGCAATCATTGCGGCTATCATTATGGCCGTCTTCCATCCGTTTGCTATGTCAAGTAGTAGCATAATACTATATTTTATTTTGGTACGTTATTGAAATATCATTTTATAACGACGTATATGGTTCGATATTGTGAGCTGTTTTACACTTTTTTCAAAATAGGAGGATTCACCATCGGCGGAGGCTATGCCATGATTCCTTTGATGGAGCAGGAACTTGTTGACCGTCATGCGTGGCTGTCGCGTGAGGAGTTTATGGACCAATTGTCAATGGCGCAGTCCATGCCGGGGGTATTTGCCGTCAACATGGCAACCAGTGTCGGCTATCGTCTGC
>CALEPD010000130.1 GCA_937910265.1 uncultured Bacteroidales bacterium | reverse complement strand
AATTCGAGATTTTCAATTCCCATCATAATTGCGAAAACGCCGGCGTATACCAAAAGAACCAGACATACTTGAACGGTCAGTTTATCGATAGATTCGGTGTTGGGGATTTCGTTCTCATTCTCGTAGTCACGCAAAGTATATTGTTCGTGATATTCACCACTTTTGATGGTCAATTTATTTTTGCGACGCAAAATGTTCATATAAATCACCCCCAAGACAGAACCCACAAGGAATCCAGTTGCGGCCAAAGCAAGGCCGAAATCGGCGCCAGAGAAGGCGATGCCTTCAGCAGCTGCACTGTTTTGGTAAATCACACCAAAATTCAGAGCCTGTCCAGGTCCTTGACCGTAACCCATGGGCAAGAGCAATCCACTGCTGTAAAAGAAAGTGTCTTTATTCCACCACAAGAACAGCGGAATAGTTATGGCTAAGCCAACAATGCCTTGAAGTACATAGGTGCTGGCAGTAACACAACCTGTTTCAATAACCTTTGTAGGATTTGACCTACTTTGAATGCGATTGTTTTTCAATGCTAAAGCCACAAATCCCAAACCTAAAGCATGGTAGGTCACGATTTCCATGGACTGTTTGTCGATGACCTTTTCTAATCCAGGAATTACTTTAACCAAGAGGATGATACATCCTGCGATAAGAGCTGTCGGAATCAAACTTTTACGCAATAAGGGGACATTACGTCTGATTACATTTGCGATAAGCAATGCTGAAGCAATGATGAAAAAGTTTAAAAGCCAACGCCATGCTTCATGGGAAGCAAAGGATGTTACCGATTCAACAGTGTCAAGTAAAAGCATAATTATTTGTATTTAAATTCTTCAATGGTACGACGATCTTTCTTTGTGGGGCGTCCGATGCCACGGTCTCTACGTTCAAAGCCATACTGACGGGCGAGTTGAATACGCTCGTATTCTTCTTGTGGAGTAAGGTCTGTGAAATAGTTTTCTATTAATTTTGCACTGATACGATTGCCAAGCAATTCCTTAACATGTATCACTTTGTGCAGCTGGTCCTGTAGGATTTCGTAGGTTTCGCCAATCTTAACCTCGTGCGAGGCTTTCAGCACTTGCCCAGCCATTTTAATCCGACCTGCGCGACACGCCTCAGAGGCTAAAGCACGGGTTTTGTAGAGTCGAATGCTCCATAAATATTTATCTATTCGGACAGATTCCATCTACGATATTCAGTTAATTAACAAATCATATCTGCCAGAAAGCATTTCCATTCATTCGAAATATCATCCCCTCACCAATCTCACGCTTATCTGTGCAATATATATTTATATTAATTTGCAAAGATACACATTTTTTTACACATGCCCTAAAAAAACGATTATACTCATATTGCAAATTAGCGCCAACCAACACCCCAATCCAGATTCCCTTCCATTTAAAAATATCCAACAACGCATTCGTTCAAATTTAGAACAGACATGAATGTCAATTGTTTTCTGAGTGTCGTTAATTACACCAAACATATAAAACAAAAAAATTGATTTTAATTTGACTGAGCATTTAGATCGAATAATGTTATAGGGAACATCGCGAAACGACCTATAAACAAATAAAAAAGCCCTCCAAGAACGGAGGGCAATATAGAATGCAATTATAATCTAATTCGCAAAGTGTGAAGGCACGTTAATTGGCGCGGCGGTACACATAAGTAATTGTTCCCTTTTGTTCTTCAGGAGCGTCGCTTTTGGGACTGAATTTGGCTTTGCGTGCCGCAGCCTTGGCATGTTCAACAAAGTTTGCCTTGGTGATGGTAGAGCCCTTCGCCGGAGCGCTGACTCTGGTCACGTTTCCACTGGGGTCAACCCAAATTTCGACAACTACTTTTCCTTGGTCATTGCTGTTGTAGTTGGGCTGAGGCAGACTCTTGACACTACGTCCCGACAGGTTGTAGGAACTACCGCCGTTGCCGGCTTGTCCGGAGAAGCTTTGGGAGTTGGGGTTGCCGTCGGGCTTACCTTGGTCTCCAACACCTTGTGTGACACCTTGGCTACCTGTGGTGTTTTTGTTGTTTGAACCTTTGAAGAGTGCCTTTGTATTGATAGCAGGTTCCTTTGGTTTTTCGGGCTGAGCGTTATCGGCCTTGGTGTTGTCCTTCGGGTTGTCTTTTTGTGCGATGGAGGTGGTCTCCTCGTTGTTTTGAGTCATCACCTGATCGTCGACAGGGGTATTGTCGGACGATACGCGATAAGGAGTTGGAGGAGTGGGGACACTTGATGAAGGCTCTGAATTTTCGCCAATACCCATGTCGCTATCACCGAGGTTGACCTCCACACCATTTTCAGGAATGGGTGGGTCAGGCGGCTGATAGCCGAAAGAGAAACAGATAATAAGAACTATCACCATCAACAAAGCGGTAATGGAGGCAGATATTATCTTGTTTTTCTTTTCGTCAGGAAAAATGATATTAGCCATAGTGATTATTATTTAGGAGATGTTGCCAAAATCACCTTATGCTTAGCGCCAGTGGCAGCATTGATATTGTTGACAGCATCAATAACATTGACAATGTATTGTACAGGGACAGTCTTGTCGGCACGCAGCACCACACAAGCGTTGTCGATACCAGCCTCGATACCTTGCATGATCATGGGCTGGAGACCTTCGGCAGTGGTAACCTGTTCTCCGACATAAAAATTATATGAATCATCGATATAAACAGTCACATTTTGCTTTGCCATTGTTTTGCTGTTGCTTTCGGGCAGGAGCAGTTTAACGGCGTTAGGGCTGATGAGCGTCGATGTAATCATAAAGAATATGAGGAGCAGGAAAACCAAGTCGGACATTGTGGAACTCGACGACTCGATTTTAATCTGATTTCTACTACGTATCATATTGTTTGTTTTATTGTGGTGATTATTTATGCCGGCTCATGAAGGAGATCCATAAATTCGGTAGAGCGGATCTCGAGTTCGTTTACAACATCGTTGATGCGGCTGACCAGAAGGTTGTAGAGGAGATAACCGATAATACCCACTATCAAACCTCCGACGGTGGTAACCATGGCCTCGTAGATACCTGTTGCGAGGATGCTGATTTCGATGTTATTGCCAGCATGTGCCATATCCTGGAAAGCGGTAACCATACCTGTAACAGTACCGAGGAATCCGATCATGGGGCCCAAAGAAGCCACTGTGGCGATGAGGGTAACACCTTTTTCCATACGTGCCACTTCGATTTTGCCTTCGTTTTTTTCTTCCATAGGTTCTTGGTTGAACGGTTCTTCCATAACACGGTCTCCTTATGACATTTAGAATGGTTGAATTTTGTCTATCATACCACACCGATTTTCAAAAAGACAATGCTGCCAAAGTGCGTGCACCTTCAACATTGCCTTGATGGATATATTGGCGGATATTACTCATAAAAGTGTTGTCGGCCTCACTTTTCACTGCCTTACGGAGTGTGAGGTAGCGTTCGATAAAGATATAAACAGCGAGAATGAGGAAAGCCGCCAAGACAACCATAATCCAACCACCTTTGAGAGTCAAATCCCATAAAGTGATTTTTTCAACTGATTGTGCTGCTACATTTGCCATAGTGTCGACTATAGGCTGCGAATTTGCTAAATCGCTTTGGATAAATAAGATAGGGTTCATGATGGTTTATTATTTTTTTTTGCTAAAATACTATCTTTCCTATAAATAACTGACTGAGTGGCACAATTATTATAAACATCAAATTGTTGATTTACGCAGACCGCCATCTACAACCAATTCGTCTGGTCGGAAATGTCGTAAGGAAGCGATTTGTTGGCACTGGTTTTTGCACCGAGTTTCTGCATATCGTTAGCAGCCTTAATTATGCTTTGTTGGCCGGTAGTGAGTTTCTTGGAGGCATTATCCCAAGCAGCTTGAGCGTCGGCAAGTTTTTTCTGCACGTCGTTGAAGTGCTCGATGAACTGCGCTATACGGTCGAGTATTTTGCGAGCCTGGTCGAACACTTCCTTTTGGTTTTGAGCCTGCTGCACCTGAACCCACGCCAACTGAATCATACGCAATAGAATGATGAGATTTTGTTCGGAAGTGATACAGATGCCGCTCTCGAAAGCCTCCTGCCACAATTTGGTGTCATGCTGCAACGCCAACTGCATTGCCGATTCGTTGGGCACAAACATAATCATGTATCGCAACGCCTGACGTGGGGCTT
>CALEPD010000129.1 GCA_937910265.1 uncultured Bacteroidales bacterium | reverse complement strand
GGGTGGGTATGAAATTGGCCAAGATGCTGAAACGACTCATCGTGCGCACCCTCGACCGCCGCAACGCCGAGGCTTCGCTCAAAACATTCCTCTCGTCGCTGGTGGACATCCTGCTGAAGGCCATGATTCTGATTATGGCGATGGATGTGATAGGCATCAAGGCAACCTCGTTCATCGCACTGCTGGGTGCCATGGGTCTCGCCGTGGGCATGGCCCTGCAGGGCACCTTGCAGAACTTCGCCGGTGGCGTTATCATTCTGCTGATGAAACCCTTCAAGGTAGACGACTACATCGAATGCGGCAGCTACAAGGGCTACATCAAGGAAATACGCATATTCCACACCATCATGCGCCCATTCAACGGCCGCACCATCATCATCCCCAACAGCGAACTGGCCACCAAATCGCTCATCAACCACACCAAGGAACCTGTAATACGCCTCGATGTAGTGGCATCGGTGGCCTACGGCACCGACATCAGCAAGGCCAAGGCAGTGCTGTGGGAGGTGATTAAAAACGAGAAGTTGATAAACTGGGAACCCAAAAGGCCCAATGTGGCAGTGAGCGAACTGAACAGCAGTTCGGTTGACATATCGGTTTGGATGTGGGTGAGAGTGGAAGACTACTGGACACTCTGGGAGCATATCAGAGAGGATATCTACATTGCCTTCAACGAAAACAATATCGACATTCCGTTCCCGCAAGTTTCGGTTCACCAAATGCCAACACAAGAACATCAGCACATGGCACCACGCACCGAAATCGACTACGAACAATACCGCCCGAAAAACAAATAGGAGATGACAAATTCGGCAAATAATAAGTCGGTAACAACTCCGATACAACTCCGAGTGAGCCATATAGAAAACAAAAGCCTGCGGCAACACCGCAGGCTTTTATCTTTGTATTCAACCGGAGTGAACAAACGGTCACTTCAAGGTCAGCCGCACCGGGTATGGGAATCGGGGCAACCGTCAGGATGAGGAACGGCTCACTTTGCAGCCATCGCCCTCCACAGCAGCACTATGGCAACAATCGACGTGAGCAATTCGGCAACAGGTATCGCCAACCACACACCCGACACGCCGAATATGCGAGGCAACAGGATAATGCCCAGCGACAGCAGCACCAACCCCCTCAACGAAGCAACCACCAACGAAATTCCCGCCTTGTCGACAGCAGTGAAATAGCTCGACACAAAGATGTTGAACCCGTTGAACAGAAAGGCGGCCGAAACAATGAGCGCACCTGCGGCGGCCAAATCAACTACAGCATAGGCGGAAGCATTCACAAACAATGTGATG
>CALEPD010000128.1 GCA_937910265.1 uncultured Bacteroidales bacterium | reverse complement strand
GGTGGCGCACATATCGTTATGAGCTGCAAACAGCTGCGTAGCGATATCAACTATGCATGGCCCACTGCTCAAATCGCAGTTATGGGTGCCAGCGGTGCAACTGAAGTCCTCTACGGACGTCAGCTCAAGGAAATCACCGATCCCGAAGAACGTGCTAAATTCATCGCCGAAAAGGAAAAAGAATACAACGACCAGTTCGCCAATCCTTACAACGCCGCAAAATACGGCTATATCGATGATGTCATTGAACCCCGCAACACACGTTTCCGCATCATTCGTGCACTCCAGGCACTCTCCACTAAAAAGGATTCCTTGCCGATGAAGAAGCACTGTAATATCCCCTTGTAATATTCGATCAATTTTAATAACTAAAAAATCAAAAAAAATGAAAAAAGTATTTTTGACAATGGCTGTAGCAGTAGCTTTCGCTTTTGGTATGACTGCTTGCAACAACACCGCTGAAGCTCCAGTAGAAGACACTGTAGCAACTGTTGTAGAAAACACCGAATGCTGTGGCGAACATGCTCACGCACACAATTGCCCCGATTCAGCTTGCGCCGCTCACGAATGCAACGACTGTACCAAGAAGGGTACCGACGAATGCTGCAAAGCTGGTGCTTGTGAGGGTAGCCACGAAGGTTGCACTCACGAAGGTCAACACGAAGGTTGCCAAGGTCAGCACGAAGGTTGCCAGCACGCTAAATAAGTTGGTGTAATCTTTAGTTTAATGAGTTGCCGGGATGCTTCCGGCATCTGGGCAACTTGTTTTGTTTTAAATTGATCGTTTATATAATACTCGTAAGAGAAATGAATAAAATTTGTAAACTTTTTGCTTTAGGTGTTATCGCTTTCTCAACAATGTTGGGTGGTGCCAAAGCTCAAGACGTTACGGAGATCCCTGTCGATGCTATGGAGGCTGCCGAATGTCTGGCCGTTGCACATCCTGACTTTGACTGCGGTAACCTCGATATCAAGCCCAATAAGATTTGTTTCGTCGCTAATAAATCAGCTTTTGTTGTTGTCGACAGCGTTGATAACTCCATCGATATGGTTTCATATCAAGACGATACACTTCGTATTGTGGGACGGTATTTGGTTGACCGTTATATTGGTCGACATGATGTTAAATCAATACTGAGACCCCAGTCAGTGGCTGTTTTTGGCGATAAAATAGTTTTTGTCGCATCATCGGTTAACGATAGCTCTTATGTCGGCGTTCTCGGTATGACTCCCGTCGCCTCTGAGAGCGGCGTCGATTCCTTGGTGTGCCTGGCGAAAGTCGAGTTCAGCTGTAGATCATACGCGCTCACTTTCTCTCCTTGCCGTACCGAAATGTTCGTCGCTGGATTTAATCCGCTGGGTTACAATATCAACATCTTGAATGTCGCTGACGGCATCGAGAATATCTCGGCCGAAGATGTTAAGACTTTGGCTTACCGTGTTCCAAAACAGGCCGAGCGTATTCAGCAGGCCGACCCAATCGGTGTCGGCTTGACCGTTGTTGCTGTCCTCGTTGTGTTCTTCGCCCTTGTCTGCGTTATGTTCCTTATCTCTATTTTGGGTAACATTATGCAGAAAACCATGGCCAAGAAATTGGCAGTTCCCCAGGAACTCGCAACACCTCCCGCGACAACTGCTGTTAACTCCGACTTCGATGTCTATGCCGCTATTGCCGCAGCCATCTATCTCTATCAGGAAGAACTCCATGACGAGGAAGATACTGTTATTACTATCCAGAAGGTTGAACGCGCATGGACTCCATGGAATGCCAAATTCTATAATATGAACAATTATTTTAACAATCGTCGATAATCATGAAAAACTTTAAATTCAAAATAAACGGCACCGATTATTCAGTTGATATCAATGAAGCTGAAGGCCAAGAAATAAAACTCGATGTTAATGGTACCTCTTATGTTGTAACCCTCGACAAGGAAGTGAAGAAGAAAGCCGCTCCGGCTCCTCGTCCGGCAGCCCGCGCCGCAGCTCCCGCAGCCGCAGCCCCTGCTGCAACTTCCGGCGCCTCTGCAAAAATCACAACCCCGCTCCCAGGAACAATCCTCGACGTCTTTGTCAATGTCGGTGATGCTGTTCAGGAAGGGCAGCGTGTGGCATTGCTCGAGGCCATGAAAATGGAGAACAATATCAATGCCGACCGTGACGGCAAAATTGTTTCGGTGCATATAAAGAAAGGCGATACCGTTGCCGACGGTGCAGCTTTGGCAGTTATCGAATAAACGATGCTTTAGACATAAATAAGATATCCGCTGATGTGTGCATCAGCGGATATCTTATTTATATCATACTCCTTATTGCAATCTGTTATGACGATCGGGAATAATTACCTTCGGTTTGAATACCGAAGCCTCCTCGGGGGTCATAGAGGCATATGCCATGATGATAGCCACATCGCCGGGAGAAAACTTGTGGGCAGCGGCTCCATTAAGACAGATGACACCCGAATGACGTTCACCCTTAATAACATATGTTACAATGCGTTCGCCATTGCTGTTGTTCACTACATGAACCTGCTCGCCCTCAATTATCCCCGAAGCCTCCATCAGTGCCTCATCAATGGTGATGCTGCCCATATAGTGAAGATTTGCCTCGGTAACTGTAGCGCAATGGATTTTTGATTTAAGCATATTCAACAACATAGCTGCCTACTCTTTTATTCTTATCCTTTATACTTTATGTTATCTATAAGGCGCACATTGCCACAGAAAAGAGCAATACAACCTACAACATAGTCACTGTCGCTCCATTCCTCTATCTCCTGCAACGTATCTCCGTCAACTATCTGATAATACTCCAATTCAAGGCCCGGAGTATCGTTTATCATATCCTCAACGAAAGCCTTTGTTGCCTCAAGGGTATTCACCTTTGCAAAGTCGGCACTCGCAAAGAGAGTACTTGAAATGGTCAGCGCACGCTCACGCTCATCCTCCGATAGCAAAGTATTGCGGCTGCTCATGGCAAGGCCGTCCTCCTCGCGCACGATGGGACAACCCACAATCTCGAGTCTCATATCGAGCTGACGCACCATTTCGCGTATGATTGCAAGCTGTTGGAAATCCTTTTCGCCGAAATAGGCCCTGTCAGGCTCCACCGCATAGAAGAGCTTGCTCACAATCTGAGCGACGCCGTTGAAGTGCCCCGGACGGCATGCGCCCTCCATGACTGTATCAAGC
>CALEPD010000127.1 GCA_937910265.1 uncultured Bacteroidales bacterium | reverse complement strand
AACAAGGGCTAAAGCGCTGAAAAAATTGGACTCACTCATGTTAACGATTAATTTTGAAAATGTGGAATTTTTAGAACCCACCTTAATCTGTTTCTGCCTATGAAAACAACATTGCTTGCTCTGTGTCTGGCAGTTTTGCCAATATCTGCCGTGGCTCAGGCTGTGGAATACGAAATAGAGGAGCTCGGAAATTTGCCCGATTCGTTGGGAGGTACATCGGGGTTGATCTATTCAGATGGTTTTTTGTGGACGGTCAACGACCATTCTGTGCTCACGTTGTTTAAACTCGACACGATGACCGGTGCTGTTGTCGGCACTCTTCCCATTTCTGAAAAGTTGCCTGTTGACATGGAGGAGGTTCAGCACGACAATCGCTATTTGTATTTGGGTGATTTGGGAAACAATTGTGGATGCAGAACCGATCTGCATATCTTGAAGGTGGATAAGCAGTCACTCAATACCGATTCTCCTGTTGTGGATACCATTGCGTTCTTCTATCCTGACCAAATGCTCTTTTCGTCCGGCCATTTTTCAACTGATTACGATTGCGAAGCATTTGTGCTGAATGACGATTCGATTTTTCTTTTCACAAAGCAGTGGACATCTTTGGGCACTGCTTGCTATTCCATTCCAAATATACCAGGTGTCCATGCTGCTGAATTTCGTTATACCGTTCCGATTAACGGTTTGGTTGCCGGTGCGGCTATTAATCCTACGGATGGATCGTTGGCATTGATTGGCTATTCGAGAACAATGCGACCGTTTTTGTGCTTTTTGTCTGGGTGGCAGGATGGTTCTGAGTTGAGTGTGATGAAAAGCCATTTCCCCGAGCTTTTATCGCAAAAGGAAGCAATCGCTTTCGATGAGTTGGGGAATATGTATGTCACCAACGAACGGTTTACAGTTTCCTCTTTGTTGAAGATACCTCCACGGTTGCTGCGTTTGAAATATGTGAAATAAAAAAAGAGTACACATTGTGTACTCTTTTTTCATTATATAGTCAATCCTATTATTTTGCATGGGTAACTTCAACTTGATCGATAATCATGTTGAATTGGTCGGTAATGTCGTGGTGACGGAATGCGATGCGAACGGTTTGTCCTTTGTATGCATCCAAGTTGAAGGTCTTCTGGGTGAGGTTTGCTGTAGAAAGGGTCTCGGTGGTCAATGTTCCAATTGGAGTGAAAGTGGTTCCATTGAGTGTTCCAACCAATACTGAGTAGTTTTCCATGTACCAATCAGCGTCAGAAGCGCCAACATAGTAGCTGAGATTGTAACCTGTGTGTGTGATGTTGATTTCGGGAGAAACCAAGTAGTTGTCGGGTGTAAGGGCGCCAATGTTATTGTCGTATGACTGTGATGCCACGCCTTCGGTGTTGTCGAATCCACCGGGCTGTCCAATAACTTCACTTGTGATATCCCAGTTATAGCCGTCACCATCTTTATCGAGGGTTGTCCAAGTTGTGGGTATTCCGCTGTCAAAACTTTCTTGTAAAAGGATGGGTTCTGCTGGGGTTTCGGGGGGGTCACCACCTTCGGTCGGATCAGTAGGTTCGCATGATGTAAAAGAAAGAGCTACGCAGAATGCCATAGCTGCAAGTCCGAAAAATTTAAATGTTTTTTTCATAGTGTTTATTATTTTAGTTAAACATAATTATTCTTAAATAACATTGCAAAGATACAGAAAAAAAACATTCTGCCAAAATATTTTTATTTTTTTTGTACGTTTTTTTTCTCGTAAGCAATTGTGCTGTTGGAATTCAGCGAGAGGAAAGTCTGTTGTCTTATGTCCTGTATGTTGTGGATTTATGCCGATATTTGCTGTGGTTTTGCTTGTTTTGACGAATTAGATATATGGATTTTGCTTATCGGTTTTCATCAAGGAATACTACCGTGCGAAATGTTTGTCGCGTGCGATGGCGACAAATGGTAGGATCTGTTTGGTTATTCAAGTGCGTTCAAGACAACCTGCGCAAATGCATCAAAAATAAAATTAGGCGTTGCATTGAGTGGATGTTCTGTTGTTGGCGTAACGATTATTAGTCTTTGCCATCTATGGTCGAGCCTGCCCGTGTTATCGTCGAGATGTCTATTTTTCTGGGTCCCTGTGTTTGGTTGAACATGGACGGAACGATGATTACAACGTCTGCTTTCCATTCCCCATTTTCTTTTATTAGGTTTAAGGTGTCTTGCTGTGTGACGATGGGGGTGGTTTTTGTGAAGATTGCAAATGCGGTAGAGTCAGATGTTTGTGATGTCTCGTTGATTACAATAGTTGCCGGTGTGTTTCTTTTTATGAAGTTGCTGTCGGTGTTGGGAAGCATTACTTCGTTGAAAAATTTGAGTGTAATAGTTCTTGTGTCCTCCGATGCGTATGCGGCTGCCTCGTCAAAACGGTAATTCCCCATAGCGTCAAGGTACTTGTAAGAGGTTTCCTCTATGATGCGGTTTTCATGGGTGCAAGCTGTGGCAAGTGGCAGCATACATGCGAGTATTCGCATTAATTTACTCATATGGTAATGGGGTTTGATGGATATGGATATTAAAAAGGAGAGTCTTTTAGAGACTCTCCTTTTGGTATTTTATAAAGAATCTTATTCAGCTTTCTTTATGTTCTTTACCATGTCAGCAGCTTTGGGTTTGCTGAGTGAGTGTTGTTTTACAGAACCGTCGGTTCCTTTTTTGAGTTCGCCTTCAAATTCAGAAGCACTTGGCTTCGAGCTGGCGTCGATTGTGGTTTGTTTTTTGGTGTTGTCAAAAGCAACAACGTCAGTGGCGGCTTTTTCTTCAGCTACAGCTACATCTTCGCTTTCAACACAAGGTTCTTCAACTACAATTTCTTCGGCAACTTCTGCTGGAATGGTGTCGAGAGCCTCTTCGGTGGCGGCATTGTTGTTGCATGCTACCATAGTAGCGGCGGCTGCAATCATTAAAGCGGCCATTTTAATGTTTCTTTTCATTTTCAATGTTTTTAATGTTATTAAATGAAATTATTTGCTGGCCATTTCGAATGCTACATTATTGAATGAGCATGAAAGGTTTTTGTGGGTAGCAGAACTTTCGTCAGCAGCAGTTCCTTCTACAATTTCGGTTAAAGAGTACATGACGTTTGCAAAACTTGCGCTCATGGTCAAAGCAGTTGCGTCGAATGCAGTTACATTGATGCTGGTGTTTTCAAAAAGTTGCCAGTCGCCATATTGTACAGGTTGACCAGTGTTGGGGTCAGTGCCAGTGTAATAAGTGTCTTTGTACAATTCGCTCTGAAAAATTGCCATGTCATCAGCAGAGGTGCCTTGCAAATAGTTGATGATGTAGGGGTAATAAACTGATTGGCCTTCAGCGTGCTCAGCAGCCTGAAGCAAGTAGATTTGACCATTGGTGAGGCCAGAAACATATTGGAAGGCTCCGAGGTCTTGGCCATCGAATGATGCTGAGAATGAACCGCCAGCGCTGGCAGCTTCAAAGTTTGCAGTGTAGGTGACATCACCGGTAACAGTAACGGTGCGGGGGTTGTCGGTTACGTTGTCGTTCCAATTTACAAATGCGTAGCCGTCATTAGGGGTAGCGGTAAGGGTAATCTCGGTGCCCTCTACATATTCTCCGCCACCGGCAACGGTGCCGTAGTCTGCATTGTTAGCGGTTACGGTAACGGTGTATTTTACTTCACCATTGTCAATAGGGTCGCATGCGGTGAACATTAAACCAGCTACGAGAGCCATGCCGAAAAATTTAAATACATTTTTCATGATTTGTCTTTTTTTGTTTTTTATTGATTATTAATGAATTGAGTTCTTGTTCGTGTGGATGTTTTCTTTGCAAATATATATTTATTTTTTGAAAAACAAGTGATTACTCTGTTATTTTAAGAAAAGTTTACTTTTTAATATCCAGAGCATCACGTATACCATTTCCTAAAAGCATGAATGCGAGTACGATGACCATGATGGCAATTCCGGGTATGAAGGCAAGGTAGGCGTTGTCAAGAAGGATGTATCCGTAATTTTCTTTCACCATTCCTCCCCATGACGGCATTGGGGGTTGTACTCCAATGCCTAAAAAACTCAGTCCGGCTTCAATCAATATGGCGCTGGCAAAGTTCGACGTGGCAATTACAATAACCGACCCCATTATGTTGGGAAGAATGTGTCTGAATATAGTTCTCGATGTCCGGAATCCGAGTGCTCGGGTGGCTTCAATATATTCTTTTTCTTTAATCGAAAAGACTTGCCCTCGTACTATTCTCGCAATGTCTACCCACATGGTGAGTCCGACTGCGATAAAAATCTGCCAAAATCCTTTGCCCAATGCAAAGGTAATGGCAATGACAAGAAGTACTGTGGGAATCGACCATACAACATTTATCAGCCACATGATCACATTGTCTACCCACCCGCCGTAATAAGCTGCCAATGCTCCCATCGTGATGCCGATGACTAAAGCTATAAGTATGGCTATGAATCCTACAGAAAGACTTACCCGGCTGCCAATCATAATCATGCTCAACAAGTCCCTTCCGTATCCGTCGGTTCCTAATATGAAGCGCCTGGTTTCAATTTTTTCCACCTCGGTTTGGGCGTATCGCTGTATTTCGCCATCATTGGGTGTCGATGCTGTATAGGTCTCGACTTCTATGCTGTCGCCAACCTTGCTGTGGCGGTAAATGGGGATGGCTGTGTAAGGCAAAGGCTCTCCATGGAGCATTTTGTTTATAAATCCGGTTTTTTGCTGAGGTGCGTCCTTTTTCACATATATAAATGTGGCAGTGGACATTGGCTTTTGTGCGGCAAGTTCCAGATATTGTTGATTGCAGTGTGGCGTCGAGTCGGGGGTGATAAGGTATCCCAATATGGCGATGAGAGTGAAAAGTATAATCACAAACAGGCTGGCCATGGCAGTCCGGTTGTGGCAAAACCTGTTCCAAACCATGCTGTTGAGTGAATGGCCTTGGTTGCTCGAGCTTTCCTTGAGGAATTGCCGGTTACGCTTGCTTATGATCGATAGTAGATTCATGAGCTTATAGGAATCCTAATTCTAACTTTACTTCGTCCGAGAGGTTTTCGAAGCTCCAAGGAGGATCGAATGTGAGCAAAACGTCCACACTTTTGACTCCGGTTATGTGGCTTGATAATTCTTTAACATCATTCATCATGTATTGCGCTTCGGGACAATCGGGCGCCGTCAGAGTCATGGTGACGGTTACGTTGAATTCCGGGTCAACATCGACTCCGTAAATCAATCCCAAGTCATATATGTTTACAGGGATTTCGGGGTCGTAGATGGTTCTAAGGCAATTTATTACTGCATCTTTGATGCTGTCTTGGTTGGGTAACATGGTTTATGAATTTTTGATTGAATATGCCAATGCGTACATCTTGATTTGCTTTATCATTGATGCCAGTCCATTCGAACGGGTGGGGGAGAGGTGATCCTTCAGTCCTATGGCGTCGATGAATTGGATGTCGGCATCCGAAATGTCTTGAGGACTTTGTCCGTCGAAAACGCGTATCAATAAAGAAATGATGCCTTTTGTGATGACGGCATCGCTGTCTGCGCTGAAGTAAAGCTTTCCGTCACGATAGTCGGCGTTTAACCATACGCGCGATTGGCATCCTTTGATGAGGTTGTCCTCTGTTTTCAGATGTTCGTCTATTATCGGGCAGTCTTTCCCCAATTCAATGAGGTAGGCATATTTGTCAAGCCACTCCTCAAAATTGGAGAATTCCTCTATGATATTATTCTCTATTTCTCTAATTGTCATTGCTGTATGTTTTTATTTGTTTGTTGCAAAGTGTATTATTTCGGAGCCGACCGTATTAGGAAGAAAGCTGCGACACCAAAAACGAGTTGCGGTAGCAGTACCGACAGGAATGCGGTTAGATTGCCGTTGGTGGCAAACACCGTGCTGACTTTCATGAATACTACAAATGCAAAAGCAATTGATATTCCGATAGCCAAATGTACACCAATTCCTCCGCGCGTCTTTCTTGATGAGATTGCAACTCCGATGAATGTCATCACAATTATGGCCAGTGGGTTGAGCAATCGTTGGTAAAGCTCTATCAATGCCGATTTTATGATGCCTGTCCCCCTGATGCGCTCATCTTGTATGTACCGTATCAGTTGAATGGAATTCATGGTGCTGATCTGTTTGGCCGAAAAGTCGAAGTCGGTTGGTGTGATGCCGAAGTCCACCACCTTATAAACGCTGTATGTGAGTTTTTCTTTTCCGTCAATGATTGTTCTTCGGAATAAACCATGGCAATTCCATTTTTTGCTGATGGTGTCGTATTCAATTCTGTCGCATGTTATGCGCTCCACAAGCTCTCCATTGGGCCGGAATACATCACGGTAGAATTTGTATCCGACATTTTTCTTAAGGTCATAGCTTTCAACATATACCTGTGTTCCTTTTTTCGATTGGAAATGGCTGTTGTTCGTATGGCTGCGAGGGACCGTTTTGATATATTTCGACTCAAATTCATTCAAGGTGGCATTGCATCGTGGAATGACGAAATTGCCTATAATCAATACAAGTATAGCTATGATGATGGACCCATGCAAATACGGACGGAGCATGCGCCTGTAGCTGATTCCACTGCCCAGAATGGCTATGATTTCCGTGTTCCCCGCCATTTTGGATGTGAAGAAAAGTACTGATATAAATATGAATAGGGGACTGTATAGGTTTATGAAATTGGGTATGAAGTTTAGGTAGTAATCAAATACAATAGCTTTAAAGGGGGCATTGTTTCCTAGAAAATCGTCTAATTTTTCGGATATGTCGAAAGTGATGACGATGATAATTATCAACGCCAGCGCCAATATAAAGGTCTTCAGATATTTCAGCAGTATATATCTGTCGAGCAGTCTGTAGTTTGATATGTCTCCGTTACTCTTCATACATAACGATATATCCCTATGGGTGGCCATAGGGATATATCAATAAAATGTTAGTGTTCTATCATTTATGCAATATTGAACAACTTTTGGAATGCGGTCAGGCAGTTCAGAACATTGGTTTTTACATGGATGAACTCGTCAACGCCATATCCTTTGTATTGTTCGATTTGCTCTTTGGGGTAGCCGGCAACTACGATTGATTTTACTTTACCCTTCAATCCGTTGCATACGCTTTCCGCTATTTCGGCATACTCATCGTCGGAGGAGCACATGACTACAATGTCTGCTTTGGCTTCCAATGCGGCTTTAACGCCTTCTTCTGCGGTTTTGAATCCCGCGTTGTCGATGATTTCGTATCCGGCAACTCCGAAGAAATTTGTGGCGAATCCTGAGCGGGCTTTGCGCATGGCGAGGTTGCCATAGGTCAACAAGAATACTTTTGGACGGGTTCCGCTGGTCTCGGTAGCGATTCTTAGTTTCTCGAATGCTTCGGCTCCACGGTATTGGCGAAGGGTCGGTACTTCGTTTCCGGTGTGGCAGCAGCAACCGTTGCCTTCTCCGTCGTTCTCTATTTTACCGCCCATGTTTTCTGTCAGGTTGGGGTATTGGTTTGTTCCCAAAATGGTGGTTTTTCTTGTGGCGATATCCATGTCTCTTTGTTGTGCGGTTTGGGCAATCTCGTTTTGTACATAACCGTCACGGATGGCTTTGGTGAATCCTCCGCATTCCTCAACCTTTACAAAGTGCTCCCATGCATATTGGGCTATACTGTTTGTGAGGTTTTCAATGTAATAGCTTCCTGCTGCGGGGTCTACTATCTTGTCAAGGTATGACTCCTCTTTCAAGAGGAGCTGTTGGTTGCGTGCAATTCTGTATCCAAATTCGTCGGCCTCTTTGTATGTCGAGTCAAACGGCAATACGGTTATCGCGTCGGCTCCGGCAACAGCGGCAGACATGCTTTCGGTGGTGGTGCGCAGCATGTTGACGTATGGGTCGAAAATTGATTTGTTCCAAGTCGATGACACAGTATTGATGAAAATCTTTGAAGCACAGTCGCAGCAAGGATTGTATTGTTCAGCTATTTTGCTCCACAACATTCTGGCTGCGCGTATTTTTGCAATTTCTTCAAGCGATAACTCGCGAGCGAGTATTACCCTTTTTACCCCGTGATTTTTCCAAAATTCCACCGTTTTATAGTTAAGGG
>CALEPD010000126.1 GCA_937910265.1 uncultured Bacteroidales bacterium | reverse complement strand
TATTTATCAACAATATGCTTGTTATTTAATTCCGCCAACGGGTATAATTTATAAAAATGTATAATAGACAATTTAAACTTTTCTTATTGCTGTCATTGTTGTGTATTAATGCCCATTCTCAAGAAATGAGAATATGGTCTCACGGAACTCTAAGGACAATAGATACAGGTTGGTACAAACTTCCAAGAATACCAACGAACCCAAATACTCGATATGTCGATTTTTCCGACTTTGTTGTGGAAGTTTCAGACGTGAAGGTGATTAACTCAGTTGTTGATTCTGTTTGTTTTAAAATTGGTGAAAATCCGTGGGAATGCACTAAATTGCCAACAAAAATAGCCATGATTAAGGTTGATACGATATATTACAGGTTTTACTTAGAAACAACACCCACAAGTGTTGAACCAATCGAATGGGCTTTTTTTCCAGATTCATCCATAATGTCCATAAGGTACATTCTTATGCCGGAAGGTTTAGAAATTCCTAAAACCCCATGTTTGATGTGGGTGGATGTTGAATATGAGAATTGCTTTGTGTTCAGGGAAATTGTGACGGAGGATATGGTTTTCGTAAATGCAGTTTCGGACTATGCTGGGTCACTAAGAAGAAAAGAGAGTGTAAAGAAATATGATCTACCAATAATCAGGGAATGAAGTATTTTAAACAAATCTCATAAAAATAATTATTTAGAGCCTACCTATTGTCAAATGAAAAAATAGTCGTATCTTTGTACCTGTGAACCGAGCGTTTTTAATCAGCCGGGTGCAGAGGGCAAATCACGCAGTGTTTGCACTATTCCGAGGCGGGAAAACGTCTGTTGCAAAACAAATATTAAACAACGGTTGTCCGGCAGACTGATGGGTTCTGTCTTGTTGGATAACCAAAAAGTAAGTAAATAGAACCCACCTAATATCTAAAGTATTCAATGATATGAAAAAAACTCATGTGATTGTTCTCGCTGTCGCGGCCTTTTTCGCTATTGTGGCAATATGGGCAGTGAGAGTAAACAACAATTTGGTTACCGCCGAGGAAACTGTATCAAAATCATGGAGCCAGGTTGAGAATGTTTACCAACGTCGCGCCGACCTTATACCCAATTTGGTTAATACTGTTAAAGGTGCGGCCGATTTCGAGCAAAACACTATCACACAGGTGATTGAAATGCGTGCCAATGCGAATGCAGTAAAGCTCGATGCCGACAATCTCACCGAAGCTAATATTGCTGAGTTCCAGAATGCTCAGAATCAATTGTCCGATGCTATTGGCAAAGCGATAAATATTACTGTCGAAAGGTATCCCGAATTGGCTGCAACACAAGCTTTCCGTGATCTGCAGGTCCAGCTTGAGGGAACCGAAAACCGTATTTCAGTCGAACGTAACAAATTCAACGATGCTGTCTTGGCGTATAACACAATGTTGAGGAAATTCCCCAACAATATAATTGCCTCTATGTTGGGCTTCGAAAAGAAAAGTTTCTTTACCGCTGCTCCTAACGCCGGGCACCCTGTTGAGGTTGATTTTTAAAATGTGGAATTTATAGAACCCGCCTCTAATGAAAAGGTTTGTTTTCGTTATACTGTTTGTGGCGTATTCTTTTTCGCTGGCGTTCTCCCAAACCGAGTGGACCCCGGCAAAAAATAATAGCTTGGTTAACGACTATGTAGGCGTATTGTCTCCCGAACAAAGAGCCGAAATCGAATCCCGGCTCAGAAGATTCAACGATTCCACTTCAACCCAAATAGTTGTAGTGATTGTCGAAAACCTCTATGGTGACGATATCATGAAAATGGCGCAGCGCATTGGCAATACTTGGGGAGTAGGGCAGGAGGATTTTTCTAATGGAATGGTTTTGCTGATTAAAGCGCGTAGCGAGCATGAAAACTTCGGCGAAGTCGCCATTGCTACCGGATATGGTTTGGAGTCGGCTTTCCCCGATATCTTCTGTAGTAGGATTATTCAGGAATATATGGTTGGCTATCTGCAGGATGGTGATTTCTATCGTGCCATTTCCGATGCGTTGGATATCATTGAGCCAGTAGCTGCAGGCGAATACAGCTATGCCATGTATAAAAAACGAGAACAACGTGAGATTGTTGCAGGAGTGGTCGTTTTGGCTCTCATGGTCATTGCTTTGGCCATCGCAGCTTACATATACAACAAACGCCATCCAGGATTCTTTTCTGGTGGTTCGGGTTCCTCTTCAGGCTCTGGTTCCGATGTTTGGGGCACGGGGCACTTCCCATCTGGGTCACGGGGCTCTTCGGGAGGCTTTGGAGGCTTCGGCGGTGGTGGTTTCGGCGGCGGCGGCGCCAGTGGGCGATTTTGATTGGATATCCAATGTTGATCGATGATAATCACTGGTTCTATGATACTTAACGCGGGTTCTATGAATTGCTTTCGTGCTGTTTTGCTCCTGTTTCGAGCCGGCTTCCGCGTGGAAGGTGTGTGGAAAGCCAGAGGCTTTCGATAGCGTTCCACAGGACGCCGCACGAAGTAAGGCGAGCGGAGAATTAAGCGGTGCATTGTAATCGACCGACAATCGGAAAGATGCCGAAAAAGGGGCAAAAGCGCTGAAAAAGTTGGACTCTCTCATGTTAACCATTGATTTTTAAAACTGGGAATTATAGAACCCACCGTAATTGTATCTTGAATGTTTCTTGAAGGAAGATTGACCTATTTGTATTGACGAAAAAAACAAACGGTATGCGTTACTCACGAATTGGTTCGGACAACGCATACCGTTTGTTTATGTAGGTACTTGATGGGGCGATATCAGCCCTCTCTGTGTTCTTTCCGTAATAAATCAGTTACAATTTTCACAGGATTGAATGTTGCTAAGGGAACTTCTACGAACAGTGTAATCCAGTCTGCCATTGCACCGTTCCATAGTCCGGGAAGCTCTTGCGATTTGACTACTTGTGCCCCCTTGCTTTTTTTTGCAATGAATCCAGTGTTGGCGTCTACATAATTGCCAAGTTTGAAATATCTGTTGCGGTAAGTTTTGGTGCTGCAGATTAAATCTACCGGATTGAAATGTGTCGAATTTGTGAAAATCGATTCTTGTTCAGGGTCTTTATGGTTGACTTGTGCCGATTCTACAATTTGTAAGCTTTTGTTTCCATGGGTGTTAATGGTGTAGAATGGCCCTCCGCCAGGCTCTCCCTGGTTCCGTACCATGCCGCAAATCCGCATGGGCCGATTGAGTTTCGTGAACAAGATGTCTCGTTGTTCTTTGCATCCTTTTGCTGCAAACCCATCGGGTAGTATAATCTGCAGTCGTTCGGTCGCAAATCTGGCAATGTCTGCTATCGGGACTTCAATCTGATCTGATGATAAAATCGTAAGAAAACGGAATACTTCTTCTTGGAGTTCGAGTAGCATGCCTGCCAATGCCTTTTTGTAAACCACAGTGCTGTGTTTCATCCAGTCTGGCACAACATTGTCAATGTTCTTTACAAAAATGATGTCCGACCGCATCTCGTTTAGGTTCTCAATCAAAGCTCCATGTCCACCAGGCCTGAATACAAGTCTATTGTTCTCATCTCTGATGGGAGTATTGTATTCGTCAACCGCAATAATGTCGGTGTAATGCTTTTGTTCCGAAAGCTTTATTTGCAGTTTTATGTCAAGCGACTCCTCGTAGTAGGGTTTTATGGCATTGATCTTCTTTCTGAACAGTTGGCGGTGTTCTGGCGATACTGTAAAATGCAGTGCCACTGTACCGTCACTCATTTGGGCATATTCAGCTCCTTCTACGATATGTTCTTCAATGGGAGTGCGTTGGATATTCCCGTAGTTGTGGAATTTAAGAAGGGCCTTCGGTAAATGTCCGTATCCAAGATACTGTTTCTGAAGTAGAAAATTGATGATTGTGGAGTAGTCACCGCGCGCTATATATTCTCCAATATCCAATTGGTGAGCTTTCATGCAGTGACGCAAATCAGGGAAAAAGGCAAATTGATGGATATGCTCCAAAAAGCGTTTGACTTCCGGAAACTCTTTTTCAAAATTGTTCGACACACCGAAGTATGTCGATGAAAAGGAGTATAAATCCTTAAACATCCGGGATGCGGCTCCGGATGCTGGTATGAATTTCTGAATCTTTTTCCCCTTCGACAGTTTTGAATAAGCTGTGCAGTAGTGGTTGACGGCATCATCGCTGAGTTTTATTATGCCACCATTTTCCACTGTGGCAGCTTCCGCCAATGTGGTGTGTGGAAATCCGGCTCGGTATGCCTCAATCTGTCGCTGTACAGCTTCCTCGCTTAGCCCTTGTTCAGTTATCTGGACTAAATCTTCCTCAGTGAAAAGATTCTCCATGGTGATGGATTATCTGGGTACTGACTTGAGTTCAGTGCCCAAGGCAACTGTAACATACGCGGTGTCACCATCTTTTAATCGTGCCGAACCCTTGCCTTCACGGTATACTTTAGTGGTCGAATTGCTTTGCTCTGCAATTTCATAGATGGCTTGAACATTGAATACTGCAGGTGCCGGGAATGACGTGAAAAACTCTCCGTTGGCATCGGTCAGACCTTCGCGTTTTACTGCGCTTCCATTCATGTCTACCTTGACCTCCGCACCTTCAAAAGTTTTGCTTTTATCTGTTTCGTCAACTACCGTAACATGTAGATAACTGTTGGTGTCTTTGTCACATGAGGTAATAAACATGCCTGTCAATGTACTGATTAACAGTGCTGATGCGATAAGTAGGCCTCTTTTCTTCATAAAAAAACGTTATTTTTATTACTTATTTGAATAATTTCAATTATTTTTGCATTGCAAAATTAGTAAAATTCTGTGGTATGAAAGTGAAAAAAAATCTTTTTATTTTACTTTTTATTTTTTTAGTACCCTATGCTTATTCTCAAGTTTTTGACAATCAGGTAAAAAAGGGTCGTAAGAATTATTATGTGATGATCTCTACAAATTACGGCGATATGGTCGTAAAGTTGTATAATGAGACTCCAAATCACCGCGATAACTTCGTTAAGTTGGTTCGTGAGGGCTTTTATGATAGTTTGTTGTTTCACCGCGTCATACAGGATTTCATGATTCAAGGTGGCGATAAAAACTCTAAGCACGCATCCAAGGGCCAGCCTTTGGGTGATGGCTCTCTCGATTATACCGTCCCTGCGGAATTCGTTGATACCCTGATACACAAGAAAGGCGCTTTGGCAGCCGCCCGACAGGGCGATATGGTCAACCCAACAAAAGCGTCATCATCTTGTCAGTTCTATATTGTCCAAGGTCAGGTTTGGGACAAGGGAACCCTCGATAGATATGCTAAAGCACGTCGTGTGACATTGTCTCAACAACAAATCGAAACCTATACATCGGTTGGAGGCACTCCCCACCTCGATGGTGAGTATACTGTCTTTGGAGAAGTGGTCTCTGGAATGGATGTAATCGATAAAATTGCCGCCGTGGCGCGTGATGGAATGGATCGGCCTGTCGACGATGTCCGTTTCTCTGCAAAAGTGTTGAAAAAAGCTCCTAAACAATAATTCCGATTAGAACAGATTTAAAATACAGATAATTGATTCCATGAAACATACTATCGAAAATTATATTAACGAAATCAATGGCTTGAATATTGATTCGTTCAACGATAAAATTGCCGAAATCGAATCCTTCCGTGTACGCTTCTTGGGCAAGAAGGGTGTTGTTGCAGAATTGTTTGAGCAGTTCAAGACAATCCCCAATGATCAGAAGAAAGAGATCGGTCAGTTGCTGAATACACTGAAAGAGGCCGCCAAGCAGAAAATCGAGGACTTCAAGGTTGCAGTAGAGTCCAATGTAATGGATTCTGATTTGCACGACCTTACCCGACCAACCGATTTCTCTCTGTTGGGAGCCCGTCACCCGTTGTCCGTCGTCATGAACGAAATCTCTGACATCTTCTCCCGAATCGGTTTCACCGAGGCCGAATCCGTTGAAATCGAAGACGATTGGCATCTTTTCTCCGCTTTGAATTTCCCTCACAATCATCCTGCCCGCGATATGCAGGACACTTTCTTTGTCGAAAAGGAACAAGGTCGTCAGGAAGTTGCGCTCCGTACACACACATCTTCTGTTCAGGTTCGTGTAATGGAACACAGCACGCCTCCTATCCGTATTATTGCTCCGGGCCGCGTTTTTCGCAATGAGGCTATTTCTGCACGAGCTCATTGTATTTTTCATCAGGTCGAAGCGCTGTATATCGACAAAAAAGTTACTTTTGCCGACTTGAAACAAACCCTGCTCTATTTTGCCAAGGAAATGTTTGGCGAAAAAACCCAAATCCGTCTCCGTCCGTCATACTTCCCTTTCACCGAACCTTCGGCCGAAATGGATATTTCATGTAATATCTGTGGAGGTAAAGGATGCAATATTTGCAAAGGTACAGGTTGGCTTGAAATTTTAGGTTGTGGTATGGTTGATCCCAATGTTTTGGACTCATGTGGTATTGATTCCAAGGTATATACGGGTTTCGCCCTTGGCATGGGAGTTGAACGTATGGCCATGTTGAAATACCATGTTAGAGACTTGAGGCTCTATTTCGAAAATGACTTGAGATTTTTGGATCAATTCGAAACAATTTTCTAATCAAGCATCTTTATGGCAACAATCAAAATATCTGGCATGCAATTCTATGCCAATCATGGCTGTTTCAGCGAAGAGCAAGCTATTGGGACTCATTTCTCAGTCGACGCAGTCTTTGTGTGCAATACTGCAGTTGCCCAAAAGTCTGATAATATTGCCGACACGGTCGACTACCTTGCTGTTTACCAGGTGATAAAGGCCGAAATGTATACACCATCCCATCTCCTCGAGCACGTGGCCGATAGAATAGGAGTTGCTTTGTTGAATAATTTTGAAGCAATCAATCAGGTGTCAATTACTGTGCACAAGCTGAATCCCCCTTTAGGCGGGCAAATCAATTCGGTTTCGGTTACCGTTGATATGGCTCGTTGAAAGTTTAGGTGTATTCTATAAATTCTTTCGCTCAGGCTCCGGGTTCAAATGTGGAATTAGTGGAGGTTGCCTTTAATTGTTGTTTTTGTTGGATTGTTGATTCCAAGAATGTTACCTGATGGGTGGCTGTAAATATTCCCCCTTATTTTAGAAACATTGTTACAGTACTGACGTTTTGGTTATACTGCAGCAATCTTATGCTTGTGTTGCGTTCGTGACGTATGGCAACCTCAATTTCTTTGGTGGGCGATGAATGATGATGTTGGTATATTTTATCCTCTTGTTTTTTGCCAAATAATAGAGTTTAATATATTGTTTCCATGGATTTTAATCTCCATTATAGAATGTTTCCGTTGTCCATAAAGCTGTAGTAGGTTTCTCTTCCGGTTTCTCTGTTGAATCCGACAATGATGTGGTCGAGTAGCTGTGTGTCTAAAAGTCCTGCAGCCTCTTTGACTTTTTGTGTTAGTTTTTTATCTGATTCGCTTGGGGTTACATCCCCGCTGGGGTGGTTGTGTGCGATGATGATTCTGCCTACGCCATTGTTCAGGACGGGTTCAAACAATTTTTTCATATCGATATGTACATTTGTGAACCCACCCTCCGCAATCTTCTTGGAAACAATAACTTTGCCTCGGTTGTTTAGGTAAATTGCCCAAAATTCTTCGTAAGTTAAGTCAATCAGTTTTGGACTGATGTAATGGAATGCATCTTCCGACCCGGTAACGAGATTTAAAGACTTGGATTCCGATGAATGTGCAATCCTGACGCCTAATTCAAATGCGGCGATTAGTGTGAGCGCTTTGGCTTCTCCAACACCCTTGTAATCTTTTAGTTGTCTCACCGATAATTTGGCCACATCGGCAAGATTATTGTCGTGGTCTTGTAGTATTTTTTTTGCTAAACCAACCGCACTTACCCCGGCTGAACCGCTTCCAAGTAGTATGGCTATCAGCTCTGCCGTCGTCATGTTTTTCTTGCCGGTCGAGAGCAGCCTTTCTCGAGGTTTGTCCTCGTCTGACCAATGCTTGAGTGTTAAATTCTGATCGTGTTCCATGGTGATTTAAATGTTTTTTATCTTGTTGGTTGATATTCAGTGTTATGTATGGAGTTTAGACGCAATTCTGTTCCCCTGTAGCAATGATGCTGTTAAGCCATTTTCGGGGTTTTTAAGTGCCCCATTCTATCCTCGATTGTGCAAAAATACGCCTTTTTTTTAAAAAGATTTGTAGTGTCAGTAAAATTTATTATCTTTGCATGTTCAAAATATATATTAATGAATTTACAAATTAATTTATAAACTATGCAGAATAAGGGACTTATTAAGTTTTTGACATGGTCTTTTGTGTTGGTTTGTTTGTTTCAGCTTACCTTTACCTTTGCTACAACATGGGTAGAACGTAAGGCTAGAATCGCTTCAGAAGACTATGCTCAAAGCAAAACAACTCAAGACTTGGTGTCTTCGATGGCCAACGGTGACCAATACCGTTATGACATCATAGTCGATTCTATGAGAAATGCCTACGAATCACATTACCTTGATTCTATGGCACATGAGAATGTATGGTGGATGTTCAGAAATTACACCTATCGCGAATGTCAGTCACGTGAAATCAGTCTCGGACTTGACCTCAAGGGCGGTATGAACGTAATGCTCGAAGTTTCTACTGTAGATGTCGTTCGTGCTTTGGCTTCTCACACTACCGATTCCACTTTCAACAAGGCTATCGAAATCGCTCTCGAAAACCAAAAGAAAACTACAAATAGAGACTTTGTATCGCTCTTCTACGATGCAATTATCGACCTCGACCCCAACGTTTCTCTCTCGAGCTATTTTAGTACACAGTTGCGCGACCGCATCAAACTCGGCGACGACAACGAAACTGTTATTAAAATCATCCAGGAAGAAACCAGCAGTGCTTACGACCGCACTTTCCAAATCTTGTCCCAACGTATCGACAAGTTTGGTGTTGCCCAACCTCCCATCCAACAATTGCGCGCCTCCGAGCGTATCCTCGTTGAGTTGCCCGGCGTAAAAGACCCCGAGCGCGTTCGCAAACTTTTGCAAGGTACCGCTCAATTGGAGTTCTGGTTGACTTATGACAACGCCGAAGTTTATCCTTCGATTGTTGCCATCGACCAATACTTCGCATCGCTTCAATCCGATGTCAAGCCTGAGGTTGCTGACACCATTGCTGAGAATACTCCTGCTGAAAATGCAGATTCCGTCCAGGATGCCACTCTCGACAAACTCGCTTTGGATGATGACGAAGCTTCAGTTGAGAACGACTTCTTGAAAACAAATCCTTTCTTAGCTTTGTGCAATCCTTATGTTGACCCTGCTAGCGGACGTCCTATCCCCGGCCCTATCGTGGGTTTTGCCGCAGGTAAGGATCGCGATGCTATCAATGCAATGATTGAGCAGGCTTACGAAAAGAAAATTATCGACCGCCGTCAAATAAAATTGCTCTGGTCGGCTAAGCCTGATAATAATTTCACAGCTCCCGATATCTATACTTTATATGCAATCAAGATCACCACTCGTGACGAGTCTGCTTTATTGGACGGTAGTGTAATCGCTGAGGCTCGCCAGGACTTCGGTGCCAATGGCGATAACGAGATCTCGATGACCATGAACAGTGAAGGTGCCCGTGATTGGAAACGTATCACTGGTGACAACAAGGGTAAATGTATCGCCATCGTTTTGGACGATGTTGTTTATTCTGCACCTGTTGTTTCGAATGAAATCGCTGGTGGACGCTCATCCATTACCGGCGACTTCACCGTCGAGGAGGCTAAGGACTTGGCCAATATCTTGAAATCCGGTAAACTCCCCGCTCCGGCTGTTATCGTTCAGGAAGCTGTAGTAGGACCTTCTCTCGGACAAGAATCTATCAACAAGGGCCTTCTTTCATTTATTTTGGCATTTGTGGTAGTTCTTATATATATGGTTGTATTCTATAACCGTGCTGGATGGATTTCTGTTGCTGCGTTGATCACCAACATATTCCTCCTTATCGGTGTTTTGGCATCTATCGGTGCTGTCCTTACGCTCCCCGGTATTGCGGGTATTGTCCTCACTATGGCAATGGCAGTCGACGGAAACGTTATTATCTACGAACGTATCAAAGAAGAACTTCGCAATGGCGCAGGTCTTGCCAATGCTATTGAAACAGGTTTCAAAAATGCATTGTCAGCCATCATCGATGGCCAGGTAACCACATTCTTGTTGGGTATCGTTCTCATCATGTTCGGTTCCGGCGCAGTCCAAGGTTTTGCCGTTACCCTCTGTATCGGTATCGCCACCTCGTTGTTCACCAGTATCTTCATCACAAGACTTTGTCTCGACGGCATGTTGACCAAGAAGAGAAAAATCAGTTTCTCTCACCCTTTCTCTGAAAACTTCATGCGTAATGTTTCCATCGATTTCATCGGTAAACGTAAAACTTTCTATATCATAGCAGCCGTCGCTATTCTTATCTGCTTGGGCGGTGTTGCATTGCGCGGTATGAGTCTTGGTATCGACTTCACCGGTGGCCGTACCTACGTTGTTCGTTTCGACCAAAGCGTCAGCGACGTCGATGTTCGTGCCTCATTGGCTAAACAATTCGAGAATGCACCTGAAGTTAAATCCTTCGGACCTTCCAACCAGGTTAAGGTCACCACTAAATATAAAATCCAAGAAGATGGCGATGACGTGAAGAACGAAATTGTAAAGAAATTGTACGACGGTACCGCATCGTTCTATGCCAACGACATCTCTATCGATGAATTCAAATCAACCGAATTATCAGAATATGGTATTATCCAGGCTGACCAAGTAGGTGGCACCGTCGCCCACGACAATTTAATGCGTTCCATCTGGGCCGTTATCGGTGGTCTCTTGGTTATGTTCATCTATATCGGACTCCGCTTCAGAAGCTGGCGCTTCGGTGTGGGTAGTGTCGTAGCTCTCTTCCACGATACTATCTGGATTGTCGGTCTCTTTGCCTTACTTTGGGGCATTATGCCGTTCAATCTCGAAGTCGACCAATACTTCATTTCTGCCATCTTGACCATTATCGGTTACTCTATCAATGCAACTGTGGTTATTTTCGACCGTGTACGCGAATTCAAGAGCCTCTATCCCAAACGTGATCTGAAATCTCACTTGAATGATGCGATCAACTCTACTTTGGCTCGTACTATCAACACCAGCGGTTCTACTTTCGTAACATTGTTGATGATGTTCATCTTCGGCGGTGAGGTTATCAGAGGATTTATCTTTGCTTTGTTAGCCGGTGTTCTTGTTGGTGTATTCTCATCAGTATGTATCTCATGCGCTGTTGTATACGACATCTCTAAAAAAAAGAAAATAAGCAAGTAGCAAAAGCGTAATTGCAATATTCACTCCATTGTATGGGTAGTTTCATTTCCATATTCATAATGCTGGCCATGATACTTGGTCCTCTCGTGATAAGATATCTCACGCGAGTCGATTATCAGGCTGATAACATGAATGACGATTCCACATCCTCTGACATTTTTATGGCAGAGGAATGTGGTTATAATACCGATTCAGAGTCATGCGCATCCGAGCAGTCAACTGCTTTCCCTGACAATGACGAGTCTGATTCGGTACAATCCGATTCTCCGGCAGTCTGCATTAATGGTGTATGTGAAAATGATGAGGAGTTTCAATTCAATCTGAGAAAAGCCGTAATTGCCCAAACTATATTACAAAATGACTACATTGAGGAATTGAAAAATAATAATAATTAAATAAACACAATGAGTATGTTCAAAAGAATACTAATGACTATCGGATTGCTATTGGCTACCAACGTAGCCTTTGCGCAAGGTGTCTTAAGGGGCACCGTATTCGATGCCACTTCGGGCGAAGCGTTGCCTATGGTCAACGTCCTCGCCATGCAGAACGATCAAATCATCGGTGGTGGTACAACCGACTTCGACGGTGTATATAACATTAATGGTTTGAAAGTAGGTCAGTATGACATCAAAGTATCTTATGTGGGTTATGAAACTCACTTGAGAAAAGGTGTCACTGTTAAGGCTTCCGGTTTTACTGTTATCGACGTAGAACTCAAACCTTCAGCAGGTACGCTCGAAGCTGTTGAAATTGTTGAACACAAAGTTCCTGTGTTCGAAGTTGGTTCCCCTGAATCTGGTCAACGTCTTAGCGATGAGGACCTTGCAAAAATGCCTGGTAGCTCAATTGATAACATTGTTGCTGCTGTAGGTGGTGTTGCTTACGACGACGGTGGCTCTGGCTCCTTCCGTGGTGAGTCCGACCCTGTTACCATGCAAGGTAATGTCCGTAAGCGTACTGGCGTTCAGGCCCCTAAGGAGGCTATTGCTGAAATCCAGGTTATTCTTGGCGGTACACCTGCAAGCATCGGTGAAGCTATCGGTGGTACCCAGATTATTACTCTCAAACCGCCATCATCTCAGTTCAAGGGCGTTATTAAATATGAAACATACCTGGATTACCGTCTCAGAAATAGCTTGACTTTGTGGCTCACTGGTCCTCTTTTCCAAAAGAAGATTACCAATGCCGATGGTAGTGTTTATAAGAAACCCCTGGCTGGATTCCGTTACACTGGTGTGTTTAGCTATGTTAACTCCAACCTCTATAGACCAAAGGACGGTCGTTATATGATGGTTAACGATGCCGACGTTCGTCAATTGGAACAAAATCCGCTTTCATACGATCCTATTTCAGGTTCTATCAACTATGCAGGTGAAGACCATAGACTCTATCGCGACAACTTTGTCGAGTTCACCCGTCTCTCTGCACAGGATTTCGGTGGCGATGCAAGTCGTGTTCCCAATCTCAGTTCCTATAGCATTGCTATGGACGCTGCTGTTGACTTCCGCTTCTCAGACTATGCAACACTTACTCTTACCGGTGAATTCAGCACTGGCCGCAGCCCGTCTGTTTCCGTAACTTCGTTGCCTTTGAACATGTCGTCGGCTGGTCGTGGTGTAAATGATTATATTAACTACGCAGTTACCCTCGACTTTACCCAGCGCTTCCAGTCTGCCAAACCTGCTGCCGATGCTACCATGCCCGCAGCCACCCCCGCTATCTCCAATGTCATGTACAACATCACAGGTATGTTCAACCGTTACTCTGCACGTTCTTACAACCAGATGTACGGTTCTTCTATTGACGATGTATTCAAATATGGACACATTGGTTATTTCGAAACCGAGAAAGTTCCTTCATACGAACTTCAGAACAACTACGACTACCACGGTGTTTCCCGCGCAGCTTATGTTCAGAACAACTGGTACGACGTGTTGACCTATCAGGGCGGTTCCGAATACAACCCCATCCTCGCTAACTACAACAACCAACTTTATTACAGTGAGGAAACTGAAGACATCCGTCCTTATCTTTTCACACGCGACTTCTTGTTGGGTTTCAAAGGTTTGATGAATGGTGACTCTCCGGGATCAATCTATGGACTTCTCTCTAACGTAGGTGTTCAAAGCACCGGTTTCTCAATGTCCCGTTCCGATTATATCTACCTCCAGGCAAAAGCTGAGGCTACCATCAACAATAAACATACTTTGGAAATCGGTTTCCAATACGACCGTTCATCTACATCTGCTTATTCTTTGGACGCTTACAGCTTGTGGACCATTATGCGCCAGTCTGCCAACAGACATATCCTTCAGATGGATACCGAGAACCCTCATTACGAGTGGCGCGGTTCCGACCTCTATGTATCTTATGATCGTCTCGTAACCGAAAGGGCACAAACTCCGT
>CALEPD010000125.1 GCA_937910265.1 uncultured Bacteroidales bacterium | reverse complement strand
ATAGAAGAAAGTCGCTGATCGAAGTCAATGAACTTTTCAACGCACGTACCCGTCACGTATTGGTAACCCTCGATAGCGCTTCCGGCCTTCCGTGGAATACCGACAACAACGATTGGGCTCCACGTTTTATTGGCGAAGATACCAACCGATTGATATTCACATCATCACGTCAATCAGCTGCCGATGCCGAACTCGACTTGTGGACAGGCGCAGGTTTTGCTCAGCTATATACTGTTTACCGTGACCGACGCGGCAAATGGAGTACCACCCCCGAGCTTTTCGACGAAAGCGGTGTCATCCTCACCCCCGACCAAAACGAAGGTGAGGCCTGTTTCTCTCCCGACGGAAGTGTGGTTTACTTCAACCGATGCGACAACTCCGAAGGCAAAATACTTGGATGTTATATCTACTATTCAAAGAAAAAATCCGCCTCACTCGAGTCCTCCAAAGCCAAGGACAATAGGTCTAATGACAAGAATCAGCCCAAAGGCAAAAGCCGTGAGGCCGACAGCGAATGGGAAACCCCTGTTAAAATACACCTTGGTGACTCTAACTTCAACTACCTCTATCCAGCTATCTCCTCCGACGGTTTGACCCTCTACTTCTCGTCCGACTTGCCAGGCGGTTACGGTAGTTATGACATCTGGGTCGCTACAAGAAAATCTATCGACGAACCCTTCGGCAAACCCAAGAACATGGGTGGCCGTATCAACACCCCGCGTAACGAGCTCTATCCCGTCCTCAGAAACGACTCTACACTTTACATCTCTTCCGACGGTCTCCAACCCAGTGTGGGTGGCTTGGACTTGTTCAAGGCTACCATCAGCCAGTCTGGTCGTATCTTGACCCAACCCGAAAACTTGGGTGTGCCCCTCAACTCCTCTTACGACGAAATGAGCATCGTATTCTATCCCGGTGAACATTACATGTTGGAGCGTGGCTACCTTTCTTCCAACCGTCTTTTTACCGATCCCCACAACCGTGCCACCGACAAAAAAGGCAAACGCACCAAACCGGTAAACGACGACCTGTATTACTTCGAACTCCCCCCGTTGCTCTATAGCATTGAAGGTACCATCAGAGATGAGAAGTCAATGCAGCTCATCGAAAATGCAAAGGTAAAAATCGTTGGCTCTAAAGGATCTGAGTACGAAGCTTATAGCGATGATAAAGGATTCTACCGCTTCGGTGTTGACCAAATCAAACGCGACGAGATCTATAAAATGTATGTCTCTAAAGTCGATTATTTTACCGTTGAAGGCTCTGAGAGTACTTGCGGCTATAATACCCACAAGGATATTGTTCACGATTTCCGCATGGAACCCGTTCCGAAGCAGCCTGTCATTCTTCCCGAAATCCGCTACGATTTGGCCAAGTGGGATTTGAAGGAGGAATTTATGGATTCCTTGATGGACCTCTACCTTGTAATGGTCAACAATCCCGGCGTCGTTGTCGAAATCCGTGCCCATACCGACTGCCGTCCCTTTATCGGTTTGACCAACGACACATTGTCGCAGCGCCGTGCCCAATCGGTAGTCGATTACCTTATTAACCGTGGTATCGAACGCGACCGTCTTGTGGCCAAAGGTTATGGCGAGCGTATCCCGCGCCGACTCGACCGCGATATGACCGTCACCATCAACGGCACTCCTTATACTTTCTCTGAAGGAACGCTTCTCGAATGCGAATATATCAACACCCTCAGCGGCGAAGACAGAAAGGAGGCCGCACACATGCTCAACAGACGTATCGAATTCCTGATTCTCAGGGACGACTTCGTGTCCAAGCTCCTTGTCGACAACATGGCGTCCGAAACACCTTTGGTTAAGGTCACCGAAGATGGAGAGGTTATCGACCTTGTCAACAGACCTATTGAGCAAAAGGAGGTTGAACCGAATATCATCCACGACGAGAGCATCATACCGGTTACCATGATACATTCAGCCAAAGGCGAAATCTCCTGTATCGTCAACGGTAGCCTTGTGCCAATGCTTATCGACGAACGATATACCGAACCCTTTGCCATCGCATGGGAAGAGGCTATGAATTTCCTCTATCAGCGTCGTATCAACAAGGAAGATTTCCCCGACCGTGACAATGCTTTCGACCCCGAAGGCAACATTCTCGACAAAGCAACTGTTATCTTCAAGGAAATGCAAATCGGGCAGAAGAAACTTAAGAATGTCGAGGTTGTTGTTGTGAAGAATGTCGACTACAAGTTTATTGTAAACCGTCGCGGCTTGGCTGCCTTCGGCGAATACGAATTCGACAAGCAGCGTGGCAAATTGGTATTCCTCGACACCGAAGAATATTAGTATATTTAATGAATAAAGGATATCAGCATCTCAAGTACTAAGTGCGTGCCTATCGTACTTAGTACTTTTTGATATAATAATATGAATAAGCTCCTTACCATTACTGGTCCTACAGCCTGTGGCAAAACAGCCCTCGCCACCCATGTGGCCCTCCGCCTCAATGCCGAAATTATCAGTGCCGATTCGCGGCAGGTATTCAAAGGCATGGACATCGGAACAGGCAAGGATTTGAACGAATACCACCTCCAGGGTGTCCACATCCCCTATCATATCATCGATATCCACGAGGCTGGCTACGAATACAACGTTTACCAGTTCCAATACGATTTCATCGACGCCTACAATAAAATCATTGCGGCTGCGCACCAGCCTATCCTTTGCGGCGGTACGGGGCTGTATATCGAGTCAATAGTCAGGGGCTACCAGCTGCCCGACGCCCCCGTAGATGAGGATTACCGCAAATCACTCGAGTCCTTCTCCGACGAGGAGTTGTCGCTGCGCCTTGCAAGTTATATCAAGCTCCACAACCATACCGATACCGAAACACGCGACCGTCTCGTCAGGGCGTTGGAAATACAGGAATACCATGCCCGCCACCCCATGGAGGTGGTCCAGCTGCCTCCGATGCAGCATGTGGTGGTAGGTTTGCTCTTTCCACGCGAAGTTGTGGTTGAACGAATCGGATTGCGTCTTCGTCAGCGTCTGCAGCAAGGCATGATTGAAGAGGTGGAGGGCTTGCTCAACCAAGGGGTTCCGGAGGAACGTTTGCTGAAATACGGCCTCGAATACCGTCACGTTACACGCTACCTGAAAGGTCATTGTTCATATGACGAAATGTACGAAAAATTGTTTACCGATATCCGCCGTTTTTCCAAACGTCAGATGACTTGGTTTCGTCGAATGGAGCGTAATGGCGTATTCATCCATTGGGTTGACGGTTTGCTCCCCCTCGATGAAAAAGTTCAGCAAGTCTTGTCGTTGATGGAATAGCATAGCAATGTAAATCCGTTTCACTTCGTGTTGGATCCTTCGAAACAACCCGGAATAATTTTAATCTGCTTCAAATAGTGCATCGGTTCCTATTATTGATGCCGTCTATTCGGTTTCTTCATTGAGTTTGAAGTGACCACACATGGTAATCGTAAAGCACAATTCAGCTTTGCGTACTGAGTACTGAATATGCCATCCTTACCACTGAAATTTAATCAATCCAATTCATCCGGCAAATATGTTGTTCTTTTTGCAATTTTTTTTATTAAAAGGATACTAAAATTTAAAATCAGACGTAGTTTTTTTTGTTAATTCAAAAAAAGTATGTATTTTTGCAGTCTGAAAAAGATGTTTAACCATATATAAAACCTTACGATTATAGACAGATTATTATCAGTTATTAACCCCAAAATTGCAATCTCTATGGATTCGGCAATCAACAATTTATCAGATAATGAACTGATTATGGCCTATAAAAACGGTAACAGCAACTGTTTTGATGTATTACTGTTGCGTTATCAGTCTAAGGTTTATGGTTATATTTTTTCTGTCGTAAAGGATAAAGATGTGGCAGATGATATTTTTCAGGATACTTTTTACAAAGTAATTGTCACCATCAATTCCGGTCTATACAAAGACGAAAACAAGTTTATCCATTGGGTGATGCGTATTGCCCACAACCTCATTGTTGACCATTTCCGCAGGAATAATAAAATGCCTATTGTTCCCAACCGTCCTGACGGCGATGTGGTCGACAACATGCGTCTCTATGAGGATAATGCCGAACGAAGCATGATTAAGCAACAGACGAGCCAGAACATACGCAAGCTTGTCAAGATGCTTCCTCCAGAGCAACGCCGTGTGGTCATTCTGCGTCATTACGGCAAATGCGATTTCAAGGACATCGCCGCCCGCACAGGTGTCAGCATCAATACAGCCTTGGGGCGTATGCGTTATGCTATCATCAATCTACGCCGATTGGCAAAAGAAAACAATGTGTACATTGAACTTTGATATAACACTCAAACCCGCCTTAAGGCGGGTTTGTTATTTGTGTCTGATGCTTATGGATATCTGACTACTCGAGAAGGCTTTTGGCCTTATTGTTACAAGTCTACAATTCAGTTGCATCCCACTCTTCGTCATTTGACTTTTGTGATATGGGTTAAATAGGGCATGCAAATCTTGCCATTCCTGTCTGCATGTCGCTTTTGGATTCTACCGAATGGCGAAAATAATAGTGTTGTGGGATCACTTCCCGTTCTTGCCTTTGAAAATGTATCGGATACCGGCATTTATTACAAATTTTGTAGGAAAGGCCTCGTTGAATCCCTCTGCTCGCCTGATGGCGTGTTCATAATCATATAAGAGGTCGTATAAGTCATCGGAGCTCCACGGCATCTGAAATTCGGCTTGACAATAGATGTCTACATTTGGGGCAAGAGTGTATACTATGCCAAGATTTGTTACCAATGGATAGATCCATCCTAGGTCACGCGCCAGATAGTCCCAAGTGTAGTTGTACGAGCCCGTCTTTGCGTTTTTTTCATGACCGGGAGAATATTCATCGCTCCAGAACCTGCTTACGGTAAAGTATGATTTGTAATGCTGTGCGTTAAGACCGAATCCTGCTGTCAAAGAAAACGATTGGGTGACATCCCATTTGTAGGTGGCGTGCAGTACTCTGTTGTTGATGGTTTCCCAACGTTCAAATCCTTCAATTTCGTCGTCTTTATATGTTAGTGTAATTGTATTGTGTTTGCCAATTCCCGTTGAAATGATCCATTCCCCGCGTTCTTTTTCAAATATCATACCTACGTTTAGTCCTGTGGAGGAGCTGGATGCCTCGTCCAGGAAGAGTATGTGTACTGACCTTGAGCCGTTCAGATCGACGAAAAAAGAATGTTTTTTACAATCAGTTTGTCCATATGACACAGCGCATACAATCATAAGTATGGTTGAAACTAATGTTTTTTTCATAATATGATGATTTTTTTTGTGATAATGTCATTTCTGTAATGGGCTGTTATATAGTATATGCCATTTTTTAAATGTGATATGTCTATAGTGAATTCTTTTTCGGGATTCCGTTTTGATGTGTATACAACTGTTCCGTTTGGGGTGATGATTCTAATCAGAAGGCATTCTGATCCATCTTGAGAGATGTGTAAAAGGCCTTTTGCGGGATTTGGATAAATTGTAAAAGGTTCGTCGTCTACCTCTTTGTTTGAATGATTTTCAGGATTGTGTTGGATAGCTTGATTTTTAGGTGCCTGTATCGAATTGGAAGGAATGATGTTTGCTGTTAAAGTGCTTCCTTTTTCGGCACAGAATCCCGAAAGGAAGGTTATCTGCTGATTTGCATAAAGATATATTTTATTTGATACGGAAATATTGCAGTCTGACGGGGCTAGCAGGATATTTTTTCCTGTTATGAAGGTGGAGGAGTCTTGCGAAAAACCGCATATGCTGACATCCATGTTCGGATTTGTCCGTTTGTATATGCGAACGTAATCTATTATCATTGATGCAGGTAAGTCTTCTGGATTGACAATCTGTCCTTTGCAATAGCATTTGCTACAACTGTCGGATATTGCCAAATTGAGAATTAGGTCCATCGGTCCATTTGGGAAAAGTAAATCTCCATAGATATTGTTTTGAGAATTGTTGAACTCATCACAATCAGCTATTGGGTCCAACCTAATTCTGTAATCGTAATATTGGTAGTCTGTTCTGATCACTTCCCCGTCAATGGAAAATATTAGTTTGAACTCGTCCCATTCGAGAGCATATGTGTGAAAATCGGCAGAAAGAGGAGTTTCGGTGGGTATGGATTCAATGCGCTTAATGCTGGAGTTTTCGTCGTCCCAATTGTGTATGGTTGTGTGTATGGTGTAAGGGTCATTTCCACAAAATTCAAAAATGTCAACTTCTCGTTTTGATCCGTATAGCCAAAATGCTGGCCATAGTGCATCTCCTTCCGGTATTTTGCATCTGACTTCGATTTTTCCGTATTTAATCCTGAATTTTGAGGAAATCCATCCGGATGAGAAATAGTATGTGTGTTGATATGTGTAGGAACTGTCGTCTGTTTCTCCAAAGTGCCAATCTGTACAACTTCCAGTATCGTTCATGGCTGTTAGATGCACCATTCCGTTTTGTACCATCACATTTGTTTGTAGCATTGAAGTTCTTTAGGCCGTATGGAGTCCCATCCCCCCTCACAGGTATACCAATAGCTGGTGTCAAGCTTTTCTCCGTTAAACTGGTCTTCAAATACCAACAGCCATTCTCCGTGTTCATTCGTACTGTTGCAAACGTATTCGGTCGAAATCTGCTCAAGGGAATTCTGGCAATTTTTTTGAGCATTGGTGGCGGAAGGTGATAAGGTCAATAGAATTAATGTGATGAGTAATGTCTTTTTTATATGAAAATGGGATTTAATTGTTTCGTATTTATGGATTTGAAAACTATTCATATCAATTGTATACATGTTTTAGTTTGCAAATATACATTTTTTTTAATAAAGAATATTTTTAGTAATTTTGCAAATTAGAAATACTAAAGTGATATGAAAAGAAATATTGTATTAATGTTCGTATTGTTTGCTGTTTCTTTGTCGGCTCAGAATGACAGCATGCTTGTTAGAAGTGGATCAAAGATTGCTTTTCAAAATGGAGAGGTATTACCAAAAGGTGAAATCATATCCATGCTCGATTCCGGCAATTATGCATTGTATCAAAAAGGTCGCCAGAAAGTGGCGGCATCTGTTCCGCTCTATGTTGTTTCGGCAACAAATTTGGCACTGATGGCTACTGTAAGTGCTGTTTCGTATATTTATTACTATAATGAGGCCTATGATAATTACCATTCTGAAGACAATCAAAATTATAACTGTAATGATCCTTTCGATTTTCACACCAGAACCGCTTTCCCTGTAATCCAACGTGAGTATTTTTATTTGGTCACTTGTTTCTCTTTTGTCGTGTCATTGTCAACGGGTCTTCTTGCAAATAGGTTGAATGTCAATGGAAAGAGAATGATAGATGGTGTTTGCGATAATTGGAATGACACATATCCTCAAAAATCCCAAAAGCCATCCTTGTCTGTGTCTGCAGGTCTTGCCAATATCGGTCTGACCTTGAGGTTCTAGTATATGACAATGTTTTTTAATTCACTTTCAAATTTGAATATAATATCATGGTAAATTTGCAAACGATGAAAATCTTTAGGTGTTTTGTATTATTGTGTATGATTGGACTTTGTGCAGTTTTGCATGCCCAAACTTATACTACCTTTGGAATAGGTACGAATCCCATAGGAACGCTGCATGTTCATTCTGCGGATCTGTTGGAACCTGATGAGCCAATACTTCCTTTGTCAGTGCCGGTTACCGGCAATTTTGAAACGGTTGTTCATATATCCAATACACATACCGGTAAGACGGAACAAGATGGTTTTTCTATTATCCAAAATAATGGAACGATAACGTTTCGGCAGTTTGAGCAATGCAATCTTAATGTGCTTGGTTGTAATCAGCAAGGTTTCACTCTCACACCTCTAGGCAGTTTTGGAATTGGTACGACCAACCCGTCGGAAAAATTTCATGTTGTGGGAAATGCCTTCGTTTCAAAATCGCTTATTGCTGACACCAGTGTAGTTTCTAAAAATATTCACTCAAAGAGTACTTTTTTAATGGGAGCTGATAACCAGATTATAGCATTAGGAAAGGCTCATTACGATGCATTGGGTCATTGTTCCTCATATATAGGATTTAATGCGTTTAGAGGGGCCGGTGAGAACGGAACGTGGACTTTCAAATCCAATACATGGAAAAATGGAGGTGTGGTTATGTTGGCGACAATGAGTGGCGATTTGCTCATCGCGAATGTAGCGACCGATTCTTTGGTTGCTGGAAGTTTGGACTGTACTGGTGTCCAGGATGATGTTGTTCTGAGCAATGTTAATTTTAAGCTTGCATCAGATGGAATGCTGTTCGCAAAAGGTATTAAAGTTAGCGTGGAGGAGTATGATTGGCCTGATTATGTGTTCGATAAAGAGTATAAGGTTCTTCCGTTAGAGTCAATAGAAGAGTATATCCAAAGTAACGGACATCTTCCTGGAGTTCCATCCGCGAAAGAAATTGCAGAAAATGGGTTGGATCTTGGTGAAATGAATAAATTATTGTTGCAAAAAATCGAAGAACTGACGCTTTTGGTTATAGAACTCAATGACCAGATCAAAGAGTTGAAAGGAGAATGACTTATGAAACAGATTGTTGTTTTTTTTGTGCTGTTAATGGGTATAGTGATATCCGTCAATGCCCAAAACGATAGTATCTTGGTTCGCAAAGGTTCGAGAGTGGCTTTTCAGTGTGGTGATGTGCTTTCTAAGAGTGAGGTGAAAGATTTGCTCGGTCCGGTAGATTATAAGACGTATAAAAAGGGGCATAGGAAGATTGTAAGTTCTGTTTCGTGCTACGCTGCGGCCTCTGTTACGTTTGCAGGTTTCTACTGGCATGCTCAAAATGAATTGAAGGTAACCAAATATCGTGCTGAATGGCCCAATTGCTATGGGCATGAATCATTGGGGGTAAGGCATCCTAAGGCTTACCTTAACACTTTTTGTAAAGGATTGATTCTTTCTACAACTTTCACCGTTATTGGTTATTGGTTGGGGTCAAAAGGCGCTACAATAGTCGATGGTGTTTGCAGTAATTACAACGCTAAATCTTCAGGATTTTCATCTGATATATCTTTGTCCTTTGTGGCAAGCCCTGTCAATGTGGGGCTGGTGCTGAGCTTTTGAGTGGACGATATGTATAGTCCTCCGTATCTTGTCTTCTGTTAACGATAAATTGTAACGAGTATGTTTAAGAATGTTAGTTTTGTCTTTGCGGTTTTATTGTCGATGGCTCCTGTTTGTGCCAAAGGAGAGACCGTTGGCAATCTGGTGTTATGCTGTATGAGTGATTCCATGGTGAGTGGGGTTTCCGATTTTCCTGTCGTTTCGGCATGCGATAGCTCTGGCGTGTTATGCGTGATCAATGATTCTTCGTATGTGTTCATTCCTGCCGATTCCGATTTGTCGGTTCTTATGTCCGATTCGATTGTTGTCTCCTGTCCAAACAGAAAGTCGCCTTTTCTTGCAGGGTTGCTTTCGGCCCTCATACCGGGCGCTGGACAGTTGTATGCTACCGATGGTAGGAGAGGTTGGATATCTGTTGCATGGTGTTATATTGTCACCCCTGCCTGTCTTTTCCTGATTTTGGTTGACATTTTTTT
>CALEPD010000124.1 GCA_937910265.1 uncultured Bacteroidales bacterium | reverse complement strand
GTTAGAATTTTATTTTTAGTTTAAAACCCTGCTTGCCTTGTTTGTTTTCAACAGAAACAGAGCCATGCATAATTGTCTTGACAAATGAGGCCACGTTATAGAGGCCTAATCCGGAACCATTGGTTGTTGTGTAACCTTTCTCCAGAATGCTATTCGGGTCGGCAATATCTGGCGATAGGCCGTCGCCATCATCCGAGATGGTCATACATACTGCATCATTGACGTTCTCAAATGCCACATCAAAATGTTTTGCGTTTGCCTTTACCGAATTCGACACCAAATTGTCTATAAAAATGCTTGCTTCCAATGGGGAAAAGTCGAGGACTTTTGAACATGTATTATTGATGCAGTGCATCTTAAGGTCCCCATAGAACTCTGGTAGAACATTGTTGATATATTCATCGATGTAATTTACAATGTCTGCATGAATTGTGTCTGCGTTGATACTGTAGTTCGCTTTGGTGGCAAATTGGGCGATAGAGGTTATCTTGTCATTAGCGCGGGAAATACGTTCAATCATCTTGATAGTATCTTCTGTTGACAATGAGCCCTGATTCGCTTTTCTTAAAATCTGTCCAATAGTGTTATGTATTGTTGCTGCATGAATGCGGATATCATGATGGTATTTTAAAATTCTATCTTTGTCAAGGTTTTCAACAGAGAGCAGAAACAAGTTCTGCTTGGACTTTTGCTCTAACTCCTTTTCTGCTTTTTTACGTTTCTCTTCCTCTTCCTTTGCTTTGCGTTCTGCTTCTTCTTTTGCTTTGCGTTCTGCTTCAGCTTTACGTTCTGCTTCTACTTTCGCCTTACGCTCCTCTTCAGCTTTGCGTTCAGCCTCTTCTGTTTGGCGACGCAACTCATCCATGTGCTTTTCAAACTCTGCAATCCTGTCTTGCAGGTAGGGGTCGTTGGTTTTTTCTGCCAACTTACGGACGTCATCAATCATTTGTGCCTGAATCACCTCGGTGTCCGTAGGGTCAGCCACTATGTTCGCCAAATCCTCGTTGTATTGCAGTACTGTTATTGACTTATCATTAACCAACGACTTTATGAGCTGCAGAAAATCAACTTTGCTGCCGATGTTCGAATATAAGTGTTTGGCAGAATCGGAATCTTTATCTCCCTCCAGCTGTTTTCGAGCATCCAATGCATGACTTTGGTTTACAAAATATTCTTTTCTCAAAAAGCCTTCGCCCCATAATACACCAACCACATAGCGCTCCAACCGTCTGTGAATAAGAGTAAAATAGTTCATCAATTGTCTTGAAGCATCTGTTTCAATTAATCCGCCATCACGACTTGAAACTTCTTTAATTAAATCAGCATTGTCTGTCTCAACATCAACACGACCGAATAAATCACGTGTACCAAGAAAACGGTTGTAGCCCTGTTGTTGTCGTTGATTTAATCCCCAACTGTCATCGTTCCAGTCGCCATAAGGCAGAATCCGGAATCCGTTTCTAAAAAGGAATACATTGCCATAGCTGACGGGCTGAACACCCATCATTGACGTAAATGAATACTTGGCTGCACGATTCAAGAAAAAAAGGCTTATGGAGGCAGAGTCTAATTTAGAAAACTCGATATTAGGTTCTTCTATCTCGTACATAAGGATTCCACGATCTTTCAATAGCGTGTGAATCGTTCCTCCTTGAATATGACTTTCTATTTGGGTGGTTTTTAGTTTTAGTATATCTGCTATGGAGTTCTCTATTACGCCATTTACTACATCATGATTTGAGTCTGCCTGAGCATCAGCCATCCTCATTTGAGGAGCAATAATCTCTATCTGGAAGTCGTCATCTGTTCCCGAAAAAGGATTGATCATCTTTTCCAGGGACTTTCGAAGTCGTTTAATATCTTCACGACTCCATGGAAGATGCAATCCTGTAAACTTCAATATGGTGCCAGTGGGGGTTCCTAATGGGAATTGCGGAATGGCTTCTAATGTCTCATGAGGAATATCTACTGTGTCAAACTCGGTCTGCCTATTTTTTTCAAACACACTCCAATCCACGTGAAGCACCTCGGTTGTAGACTCCTCACTGCGTGTGGTAAGGGTTAGATTTTGTGCTAGACGGTCGCACGACATTCGACCGATGCCTTTGGCACCTGCATAATGACGTTTGAATTTGCTGCGATAAGATTTGTCTTCTGTTCCGTCGCTCTTGGCAGAATAGGCGACAAATAGCCATTTATTGATTAAATCGTCTTTTGTCATGCCCTTGCCATTATCCGCAATGCACAGATAATCTTTATCGAATGTGATTTCCACTTTGGTGGCGTGGGCATCGTATGAGTTTTTGACCAACTCCAATATGGCGATGTCGGGACTTGTTATCAAATCTCGACCCAGAATGTTTTTCAGTTCTGCACTAACACGGAATTGTAGGTTATCTTTCATTCTGTAACATTTCCTTTAAAACGATTCCAGCCTGTTCTGCGAACAATGGTGGAATGGCATTGCCCACTTGAGAGTAGCGTGGCACCTCAAGTTTGCGCATATCTCCTCCCGTGGTGTATTTTGCTCTTATCTCATACCAGTCAGGGAACGACTGGATTCGGGCACATTCACGAACGGTCATGATACGAGGCTCGGCATAATGCAGATAGTCGTCGGGCTGTCCTGTTATGGTTGGCGAAACAGCATTTGGGTCTAACACTGTTATTCCACGCTGCATGATGCCCCACGCCTCACGGGCTTTGCCATCAATACGTTTGCCTCTGGGTTGGTATTCGGACAGAAGGCGTTGGAATATTGCAGCCTTTTCAGATGTATGGTGGGCAAAACTGTGGCTGTCAGGAATGGCATGCGATTTAGGATAATCCCCACGCATCACCTTTGCGTAATTGCTTATTCTTCCTTTTCCATATACTCCCGAATTAAATCCCTTTCGGTCTGGCGTAGGAAGTTCCCCATTGCTGCGAAGCAAATCGGATATGGCTTCACTCAGCGTTGCTGTAGAATTCAACCCTTTGCCTTTCAAGAATGCGTCACGATGAGCCAACAACAGTTGCTCGAAGTTGTCGGGGTTGCCCAATCCATCTTGGACGCCTACTAAAATGAAACGTTTGCGACGTTGGGGAACACCATAGTTGGAGAAGTCAAAGACATGTGGTTTGACTTTATACCCCAACTTCTGCAATCCACGAATCACCTTATGCGAGTAGGGCTCAGCATCGTTGTCTTTCTTTTTGTCGAATGCATAGGTAAAACCCTTCACATTTTCAAAAAGGAGCATGCGGGGACGCACCAAATCGATGAACTTTATGTAAGAGAATACCAGCTGGTTGCGCACATCGTCCTCAACGCGTTTCCCCGCCATAGAAAATCCCTGACAGGGAGGTCCGCCTGCCACCAAATCCACTTTGCCCCGCAGGGCTTTCAGTTGGTCCTGGTATTTTTCAAGCACCTCGTTTATATCGTGGTTAGTTTGAGGCAGCCAGTCGGGCCAGTCGAAGTGTTTTTTGCTGTCGATAAGGTTGTGTTTCAGTGTCTCGAAAGGGAACGCATTCTTTTCAATGGCAAAAAGTCCCTGCCAACCAGCAAGGTATAAGCCGAGAGAGAGGCCTCCACAGCCCGCAAACAGATCTATGCACGTCGGTTTCGCCACGTTAGTTTTGATACAGATTTGACACATTAAATACGTTTTTTTTTAATTTTTATTATTTTGAGATTGTTTTATTTTAAAAATTAAAATTGTTATAATTATTTCTTGGTTAATTATAATTGATAAGTGAATTATGCAAAAAATGATAAAAATCAATCAATATTATTATTGCAATGATAGATTGTGATGGAATAATGGCTCTATACATGCAACGTAGGGGATGAAATAGTGTATTGTGAGTAATGCAGGTGTGCGAAGGGTGGTGTTGGATGGCGTCGGCAATCGGAAAGCACCCGAAAAGGCATATCTGCAATTGGCATTATGACGATGCAAATAGCAAAAACAGTTTTGTTTCTGCTTCTTTCCCATTTGGATAAACAGTTAAAATATTACATTTATGAAAACAAGAATCTTCAACCTCATTATTATTGATGAGAGCGGCTCGATGATCAGCATCAAGAAACAGGCCATCGACAATGTGAACGAAACCATTCAAACCATTCGCTCGGCACAACAAAAGTACGACAACCAGGAGCATTATGTGTCGCTGGTGACTTTCAACTCCCAGGTGAACACTGTGTTCGATTGTGTGAATGTGGACAAGGTGACGGAACTGACCGAAAAAAGCTATCTTCCCGATCAATGCACTGCCCTGTACGATGCTCTCGGCAAGTCGCTGAATGCGTTGCGTCATAAGGTGTCGAACGTCGACAAGGTGCTGGTGACGGTGGTTACCGACGGCTACGAGAATGCCTCGGTTGAGTATAAGGGCAAGGATATAAAAGCGCTGATTGACGAATTGAAGGGCATGGGCTGGGTGTTTGTTTACGTGGGTGCAAACCAGGATGTAGAGGCTGTGGCTGCTACTATTTCGATTGAAAACAAGATGTGTTTCAGTTGCACTCCGAAGGGTACCGTGCATATGACCCAAGCTGTGAACAGCGGACGCGAGCGTTGGTACCAAAGAATTGCAAACGCTTGTACATCGCAGTCAGACAATAAGAATTTCTTTGACAATGACGACAAGTAGCTTTTGTTGCCAAACCAAAAAAGGCACGCCATTGATTTGTGGTGTGCCTTTTTTGCATTCGGTAGGCTGATGCCGGTCGGAATGGGTGTAGCCTATAGCGCCCCTGTGGGGGTTATTTCTTGAGTGCGCAACGCAGTTCGCCGAGGGTTTTGCCCTTGTAGCTGAACACATTGTCGGGGTTGCTGTGGGCAATGGTTTGCGGCTGGTTGACGGGCAGATATATCATGGCGAACTCCATGAGGGAGTATTCCATATTGTTCCAGCGTATGGTGTAGTCGGAGGCTGCCTGAACCTCGATTTGCGAGGGAGTGAAGAGGAGTGTTTCGCCAGGGGCAATATTGAGGTCTTTGAGGAATGGGAATGCCATCCAGGTGTTTTTGGGTTTGGGTATGTTCGAGATGATCTCGGTGGGGGCGTCGTTGGGATGGCTTATTTCGGTTACCTCGATATTGGGGGCGTTGGCAATGATGAGTCGGAACAGCTGCAAGGCATACTCGAGGGTGACATTGAAGAACATGTTGTTGCGCAAGCAGTTCATGAGCGACAACTGGTGGGTGAATTTCTTCATGAGGGTTTCGGCCATTTCGATTGTGGGCAGTGTGATGGCGGCATGGATGCGAGTGGGCACCGGCATGGCGTTGCTGTTGTATTCCTCATACTGGCTGCTGAGTTGTTTGTCGGAAATGGTTACCTTGATCCAGTCTTCGCGGAAGCTCGGGTTAGTGAGTATGTAGATGAATCCTTGCATGGTTTAATGGTTTTGTTTTCTATGTGGTTTTGTGTTAAAATCAGAGATGCAGTGTTGGTGCATCTCTGATAGGAATATGAAACGGTTATTGTTTCGTTTGAGGTTTTGTTGTTGTCCGATGAAGGACGCGCCTTGCCGATGGCGCTGCATGCCAAAACTGCCTATTGGGCCGGCTGGTCGGTGGCGTCGGCTGTGCTGTTTTGCTTGCGTCGGCGTTGTATAAACAGGGCAAGGCTGGTGGTTTCGAAAACCAGGTACACTGCGTAGGCGATGCAGAATCCGATGGAAAACACCTTGACCTGCTGCGGATGGGTGAGCAGGTAAGCGGCGAATGCGATGATGTGGAGGAAGAGCGTGCCTACGGTTACACCCATGAAGTTTTTCACAAATGCTCGCGGCGATTTGTCGAATGATTTGACAACGATGTAGTGCTGCACGCCTGTGACAATGGCGAAATACAACGCAGTGAGGGGAAGTATGGGCATGAAACCCTGCCCGCCTTGCAGTGCGATGACGGATATGACTGCCAGCAGTAGGGTGAGTGCGACGAGCGATATGTAATAACGTTTCATGGTGAGGGGGTGGTTAGTTTTCGAGGGATTTCATGGTGTCTTTGGTGGTGAATTTCTCGCAGTAGTGACATTTCATCTTGAGGTTTTCACGGTCGACGACATAGAAACGGGTGGGGACAACCTCGGCGTTGGTGATACATTTGGGGTTGGCACATTTGATGATGTTCTCAACCACATCGGGAATTTCGGTTTGGAATTTGTCGACTACGTTGTATTCCTTGATGGTGATGATGGAGGCAAAGGGAGCCACGAGGGCTATTTTGCTTACCTCCTGTTTGGAGAAGAATTTGTTTTTGATTTTGATGATGCCCTTTAAGCCCAGTTTGTTGCTGTGGAGGTTGTTGCCGATGAGCACTTCGTCGGTGTAGCTTTCGAGGTTGAGTATGCGTATTACCTGATATACGGCATCGGTGGGGATATGGTCGATTACGGTTCCGTTTTCGATAGCGGAAACTACAAGTTCTTTCTTATTTTCCATGATACTTATGTATTATGATTCGCACTGATTGTTATTTATTTTGCACCGAGTATGGCGGCCATGAGGGCTTGGCGTACATATACACCGTTTTGGGCCTGTTGGAAGTAGTAGGCGTAAGGTGTTTTGTCGACGTCGGTGGCGATTTCGTTGACGCGTGGCAGCGGGTGGAGTACGCGCATGTTGGGCTTGCAGCCTTCGAGCATGGCGGCGTTGAGGATGCAGCTGTCTTTAACGCGTTCGTATTCCATGGGGTCGGGGAAGCGCTCGCGCTGTACGCGGGTCATGTAGATGATGTCGGCCACGGGGATGATTTCCTTGATGTCGGTGTACTGGTGGTATTTCAATCCGGCATTCTTGATGCTCATTTTAACACTTGAAGGCAGTTTAAGCTCTTCGGGCGATACAAGGTGGAAGGTGGCGTTGAAGTTGCACATGGCTTGCACCAATGAGTGTACGGTGCGTCCATACTTCAAGTCGCCAACAAAAGCAATGTTCAGGTTGTCGAGGGTGCCCTGTGTTTTGCGGATGGAGTAGAGGTCGAGCATGCACTGTGTGGGGTGCTGGTTGGCGCCGTCGCCTGCGTTGATGACTGGCACTGCCGACACTTCGGAGGCATAACGTGAGCTGCCCTCTTTGGGGTTGCGCATGACGATGAGGTCGGCGTAACTGGCCACCATGATGATGGTGTCGTGGAGCGATTCGCCTTTTTGTACGCTGGTGCCACCAGGGTCGCTGAAGCCGATGATGCGTGCGCCAAGTTGGTTGGCGGCACTTTCGAATGAAAGACGGGTGCGGGTTGACGGCTCGAAGAAAAGGGTTGCCACTACTTTGTCACTCAAGATTTTCTGTTTGGGATTTTGCTCGAAACCTTCGGCAATATCCAACACCTCGATGTATTCCTCTTTGGTGAAGTCGGTGATGGAAATCAGATTGCGTCCTTTTAATGTACTCATTGCTTTGATATGTTTTTTGATTTACAAAATTACTAAAAAAAAAACACTTGTTAAATAATTTTTTTTAACAAGTGTTGAAATAATCATTTGAATTGTTTGATGGCATCGGCGGCAGGTTTGAACTGCGGGTCGATGGCCAGTGCGGCATTGAAATCGTCTTTGGCTTTGTCTCTCTCGCCAATGGTGATGTAGGCGATTCCGCGGTTGGTCAATGCCTCGATGAATTGCGGGTCGATTTGAATGGCGCGGGTGAAGTACTCGATGGCGGTGTTGGGTTCGTCAAGGTAGTAAAGCTGTATGAATCCGCGGTTGTGCCATGCGGGGGCGTGGCCGGCATTGTTGTCGAGTATCGATTTGTACAATTCCTCGGCGTTGGCAACGTCGCCAGCGTCTTGGTAGAACATGGCCAGGGCATATTTGGCGCTGTTGTTGGCGGGGTTGATGCGGATGGCGGTGTTGAGGTATTCGATTGCCAAGGGGTTGTTGCGTGTGGCGTAGAGCATGCCGAGCTCTTCGAAGGCTGGGCTGTAGTTGGGGTGGGCGTCGCATACCCTGCGGAAGAGGGTGACGGCATTGGCGGTGTCGCCCTTCTCTTTATATATATAGCCTTTCATGAAGAGTGCGGTGAGGTTGTTTTTGTCTGCCTCGGTGACTTTGCTGAGGCATTCGAGCGAGCGGTCGTAGTCTTTGCTGTAGAAGGCTATTTCGCCCAATTTGAGGTGGGCTTCGGTGTTTTCGGGCTCGAGGTTGATGGCTTCCTGGAATTTCTGGTAGCTCTGCTCAACATTGCCGGTGGCGAAGTAGGCGTCGCCAAGGAGCATGAGATGGGAAATTTCTTTGGGCTCAAGATTGTTGGCGATGGTGAGGTCGGCGATGGCTTCGTTGGTGCGGTTGAGGTCGAGCAGCACTTTGCCACGGTCGTGGTATAAATCGGCATTCTTGGGGTCTTTGTTGATGCGGATGGTGAGCACTTCGATGATGTCTTCTTGACTCATGTCGTTGACGGCTTCTTTGTTGTCTTTGCAAGCCGAGAACATTAGCATCGTGGCACACAGGGTCAGGAGTATCTGTTTTTTCATAGGATGTCGTTTTACCAACCTTATATTACGAGAAGTTGTCTATTATATTGTGTATTGCGGGTAAAATATTGTCGAGTGTTTCTTGTCTCAGTATTGGTTGTGCCTGCAGTTGCGTGATGTTGAATCCTTTATACAACAGGCACCAATATTCTTTTATTTTGCGCAGTTTTCCCTGGTCGGAGAGTGGCTCGTCAAGTATGGCGTTGATGAGGGTGTTGGTGAAGAGGCTGATGTGCTGTGGCGTACTGCTCTTGCCGGCAATTTTGTTGGGGAGCAGCGGGTCGTAGAGGATGCCACGACCAATCATCACGTCGTGGATGTTGGGAAAACGGCTGCGTATGTGGTGGTATTGCTCCGCGGTGCAGATGTCGCCGTTGTATATTACAGGGTGCTGGATGAGGGGCAGCACCTGTGCGAAGGTGTCGAGGTCGGGGGTGCCACCGTATTGCTGTTTGCCGATGCGTGGATGGATGGTGACATTGGCAAGGGGAAGGCTGTTGAGAATGGGTATGATGGCGAATATCTCGTCGGGCTTGGTGTAGCCCAGCCGCATCTTGATGCTCAATTGGTTGGGGATGCGGGGCACCACATGGTTGAGTATCCGCTCGATTTCGCCGGGGTAGGGCAGTATGCCGCTGCCGCGGCGTTTGCCTGCCACCCTGCGTTCAGGGCAACCGATGTTCCAATTTACCTCGTTGTATCCCAATTCGTGGAGTCGTGTGGCAACCTCGACAAACTCGTCGGTTTCCTTGCCCAGTATCTGGGGTATTACGGGAATGGAGTTGCGGTTGTTTTCGGGCAATACGTCGGCCAACCTGTTGCAGGCATCGGTGAGTTTGCCGTGGGTGAGCGATATGAAGGGGCTTACCGCCGATTGAACGGCACCGGGCAAGCATTGCTCGATACAGCGACGGAACAATACTTCGGTTAAACCTTGCATGGGTGCGAGTATCATGATGCGGAACGGTAAGGGTTTAGGCTATTAGGGCGGGGGTGGTTTCGATTTCGTCGCGTTTCGATTCGACATACTCTTTGAGCGATCCGGTGATGCGGTTGCCGATGCTGTGGGTGGGTTTGAAGAGGATGCTCTCTTCCTGCGCTGTGGGAGGTATGATTTTTGTTTGGCTGTCGATGATGAG
>CALEPD010000123.1 GCA_937910265.1 uncultured Bacteroidales bacterium | reverse complement strand
CCGAGGCCGGCTACATAGCCGTCGAGAAAGGCTTCCGCGGCAAGATGCCCCGCACAGCCTGCCGCATCACGCCGCAAGGCACCGAGGCCTTCCGCGCCTACGTCAAAGCGCTGCGCAAATACATCGCGGCAGGGAAGTGAGAAACGATAGTCGAACCCAAATCCTCCTCTGCTGCGAATGAAAAAGTTCGCAGCAGAGGATCCGTTCTTTATCTGCCAGGAATCCAACCCACCCCGATTCCGAGACCGAAGACGTCGTAATGTCGGAAAGGCCTACCAGTGTCTTCATTGGAGAAACCTTGCTGATTAAAACGATGTTGCCAATAGACCTCGTATTTAAGCAGCATTGACTTGTTCAATCTTCTTTCATGTCCATAGCTAAGGTACAGCATTGTGGCATACCTTCCTTTCTCATTGTCATAAGCTTTTTTCCAATTAGCCAAAGCTTGTTCCCAATTGCCATTTGATGTGTAGCTAAAACTATTCCCTATCTCAATAAATAGGGCCAGCCCTATCTGGAATACATAACATGTGTTATCTGTCAAATGGGCAGAATGTCCCCATAAAACAGGTACTCCAAGATAGCGTTTTCGGAATATAAGGTCAGCCTGTTCAAACCTATCATCGACAGTGCTTCTTGACAAATGAAAATGATTGTTTAGTACATCGAACAGTATGCCCGTTTTGAAGATAGCATAGCTGTCATATCGGTTTTTCACTTTAAAGTTCAGGCTAAGCCCAGAGGAATACTGCAGAGGTGTACTAAAACTCAGCGCGTCTGCATTATTTCCCCCATAAGAAAAGGGAATTATTGAGAAATCCGCGCCGATAAAAAACAGCGGAGAGTCATTTGTATTATTCAATAACGAGTCCTGTCCAAACGAACACAACGGGAATAATACAACAAATAAAGCCGAGATTATTATATGCTTTTTCATTGGTCTTTTATTTATTTCACCAGTAGTTTCTTTAAAATAGTTGCATCTTTATTTGTTCTGACGCGAACATAGTATACACCAGGTCTATGTAATGCTATTGTATGTTTTATTTCCCCTATATGTGATTTCTTATATACAACCCTTCCACATCCATCTTCGACAATAACATCTTCAATTTTCGATTCTTCCTCCGACAGTTCAAGTGAAAAAAATCCATTGGTGGGATTTGGATATAGCAGCAACATAATGTCATCATTACTGTTGTCTCGATATAAAACGACGGGAGCATTATCAGGTAAAATACTATGTGACATTTGTCCTACATTTGATTCGGGAATAACAGTCGCGACGAACTCGCTTCCGTATTCCGCATGAAAACCAGGATGAATAACTATATCTTGTGTTGCAATACATTTCATAAAATCTCCATCATGTATCACGATGTCAGTATTATCGGATATTTGAATACTCCGACCTGTCACATAATTGATGCTATCTGAATTGTATGAAGTAATAGATAGGGCTGAGTGATTATTGTTCCTTTTATACACTCTGATATAGTCAACATCCAATGAAGAAGGAAATGTTGTGGTTTCGTCAGGACACGGATGATCGATAGAATTGGAAATAGCGAGGTTGAAAATAATTGACTGAGATGAATCGGGGAAAATGTTTAGAGCATATAGATATCGGCAGTTAATATAATTGAACCGGTCTGTGATGGGTTGCCCTAATACATTCGAATATTTGTATTGTTCTCGTATGGTGTGTCCATCCACAGAATATATAATTTTAAATTCGTCCCACTCTATCCTGTAAACATGATAGTCATCATATAGGTTGTCTATTGTGCTTTCCTGTGGGCAATGCAAATGGTCTCCATGCCAGTTATGCATGTCAGAGTGTGTTTTATCGTTTTCGTTACCATAGATCTCAAAAATATCGATTTCAGTTCTGTGTCCAAATAACCAAAAAGCAGGCCAAAAGCCTTTCCCTTTCGGGACTTTACATCTGGCCTCGATAAGTCCATACTTGAATTTTGTTCTGGTTTGGACCCAACCTGACGAGTAAGGTATTAGAATATTACAATCAGGGTGTATGAAGCCATTATCATCACGTTTTGCTACGAGTCTTAATAATCCATCGCTTATAGTGATATTATTATCAAGATAGCATTGCAATTCGGCTCCGCATTCTCCGTGAAATCTATTCCATCCATCTTCACATGTGTACCATTTTGTAGTATCAATTTCGCTGCCGTTGAACTCGTCATCAAATATTAGCACCCAATCACCATGTTCAAACTCATTGACATTATGACTATAAACGGATTCATAGTGCGATGCTGTACAATTATCATTTCGCGTGTCCTGCGCCTGTAGGTCATTTGCAGTAATTGCCAATAGTAATGGTATTGATGTGATTATTCTTTGATATCTTTTCATAGATAAAAGGTTGATGTAAATTTAATCAATATCGGTATGGTGTAATTTACAATATATATAATTTACAATCAGTAGTTTATATATTAAAGGACTAAATTTTATCTGCCATACAACAGTCCAAATATATGATTTTTTTGATTAATGCAGTGAAGAATCTTGGGCTCAACACAAGCAAAGTCGGGTGCATTAGATGCTTTAGGATTATTGATGATGTCCATCCAAGGCGTGGATGAGGCCGAATTCACCTACCTCAAAGAACTGCCAGGCGCCACCTCGGGCAACTTGAGCGTGCAGATCGACAAGCTTTCCGAGGCCGGCTACATAGCCGTCGAGAAAGGCTTCCGCGGCAAGATGCCCCGCAC
>CALEPD010000122.1 GCA_937910265.1 uncultured Bacteroidales bacterium | reverse complement strand
TTTGCCAGAGCGCAAATTGACGCTGCAAGTGTTTCTTTAATGGGTGCACCATTCTGAGAAAGGCGGTAGCCTCTTTTATGAAGACCTGCACCGGTTGTATCAATAAGAAGGGTTGCTTTATCATTCATAATTGAAAACTGAATCTGATGCACGGGACCTGTTTCATCAAACCATGAAATGCCGTACTTTGATTTAAGTCTTTCAACTATAGCCTTTTTAATTTTTTCATCAAAATATCATAAGCCTCTGCTTCTTCTTGTTCTTGCATTTGCTTAATAGACACTTTTTCAACTTTGGTTTCTTGAGGCTTCAAATCTTTAACAAGTCTCGAATATGCCAAAATTTGTTCTTTAGTCAAATCAGCCGCTGTTTCAAAATCATTTACATATATTGCATGTTGTGCCGCCAAAAACGAACCATATTTTGTAGCGGGAAATTTATAAGGTTCGCCCTGCTCTGCCGGTTTCAAAGCGCTCCAAATCGCCACGCCAGTGATTGTGATGATGGCAAACAAACAGATTGTGATAAATAAACTTTCTATTTTCTTCATTGTTATGCTAGAATAGTACTTATGAGCAATAATGTCAAATTTAAACAATATGCGCAACTGTTGCGCGAATGGTCTGGACGCATGAATCTGGTCGCGCCCAGTACGTTGGGTGATATCGAAACGCGACATATTGCGGATTCGGCGCAGTTGGCGGACGTTTTACCAAAAAATGTTAATATCATTGATTTGGGCAGTGGTGCGGGATTTCCGGGCGTGGTGCTTGCGATTTTGGGGTGGCGCGTGACATGTATCGAATCAATTGGTAAAAAGGTCGCGTTTCTGAACGCGGTTAAATCAGAATTAGGGTTGGATAACCTGACAATTTATCATGGTCGGGTCGAAGAATTTGTCCGGCATTTGCCGGCAAATTCGAACGATTTTGTTTTCACGGCGCGTGCCTTTGCATCTTTAACCAAGATTATGGATTATGTCGCGCATACAAAATACCGGCTTTTTCTGTTAAAAGGTCGCGAAATTGCCGGGGAAATCGATGCTGCGAAAACCAAATATAATTTTGAATACGATTTGACACCATCTAAAACCGGTGATGGTTTTATAATTTCTGTGCGTTTTTGCCGGTAATTTCATGTGAAATAAATGTTAATTTGTTGAAAAAAGTGCGTTTTATAAAAAACAACAAAAAAGCCGGCAAAAGCCGGTATTTTCATGTTTGTTGAAAAAATATGTTGTTTCACATGAAATTGTTGATAACTTTATGATTTTATTGTGTTTTTGGTGTTAAAAATATAAGTCTTGACCGAATCGTGTGGTTTTTATAATCTTTAATTGAAAAAATGGAAGGGTGTTTATGACATATATAATTGCGTTTGCGAATCAAAAGGGTGGGGTTGGTAAAACAACGACCGCTATTAATATAGGCGCATCCCTGGCGGCGATTAAAAAGCGTGTTTTGTTGGTTGATTTGGATCAGCAGGGTAATGCCGGTACGGGGCTGGGGTTCGAACGCGCGTCTCATCGTCAAAGCGTGTACGGCGTGATTATGGGGACTGCGAATGTAGCGGACAATATTTTATCCACGGCGGTGCCGGGGTTACATTTGTTGCCGTCGTCCCAGGCATTGGCGGGGGCAGATGTTGATTTGTTGGATATGGAAAATCGTGAATTTCGCCTGCGTGATGCCTTGCGTCCAATTATGGAATATTATGATTATATACTGCTGGATTGCCCGCCGGCGCTGGGGTATTTAACAATTAATGCATTAACGACGGCAGATTCTGTTATTATACCGCTTCAATGCGAATTTTTTGCACTCGAGGGTGTGCAACAGTTAACTGACACAATCGATATCGTGCAAAAAAAATGGAATCCTGAATTAAAGATTTTGGGTGTATTGCTGACTATGTACGACCGTCGTTATGGTTTGACGCGTGCGGTTGACGAAGATGTGCGCAAAACATTTGGTGATACGGTATTCAAAACGGTTGTTCCACGCAACGTCCGCGTGTCCGAGGCACCATCCCACGGCAAACCGGCATTATTCTATGATTTTAACTCAACCGGTGCCCAGGCATACTTGCGTGTCGCGACCGAGGTGGTGGAAAGAACTATGGGGGGAACAGATGGCGAATAAATTTGGATTGGGGCGGGGGCTTGCTGATATCAGTGCATCGCGTGGCGCGATACCTGATATTTCATTATTGACCCAGAATGAACGTGTTGTTGTAAAACAGATTCCGTTGGCGCAGATTGGTGCAAACCCGGACCAGCCGCGTAAAACGTTTACAGAATCTGAATTATCGGACCTGGCGGCGTCAATCCGCGAACGTGGGGTATTACAGCCGATTTTATTGCGCAGTGTGTCCGGCCGTCCGTATATGTACGAAATTATCGCCGGTGAACGCCGTTTTCGCGCGTCCAAGATGGCGGGGTTAAACGAAATTCCGGCTTTGGTAAAATCTATGGACGATAACAACGCGCGCGAGGTTGCGCTTATTGAAAATGTTCAGCGCGAAAACCTGAATCCAATCGAAGAAGCGAACGCTTATAAAAATCTGATGGAATGTTGTGATTATGAATTGGACGATGTTTCGCGCTTAATCGGCAAATCGGCCAGTTATATTCGCAATATGTTGCGGTTGACGTCTTTGCCGGATAGTGTTCAAAATTTAGTAGGCCAGGGTGAATTATCTGCATCGCATGCGCGTACAATTGCGGTTGCCGAAAATCCAGAAGAATTGGCGCACAATATTATTGCAAATAAATTATCTGTTTCCGAATCCTTTTTGCTTAATATTTCATATACAGCTTGAATTAAAAAGCTTTCATTCTCGCCTATCAGCCATTCACCTAATGTTTCAAAAACAATACTGTTATCAATATCAGCAATACGTTCAAGCATAGATATACTCTCGCATATTGATTGGAGCATGCCATATTCGATACCATTATGTATCATCTTAGTATATTGGCCTGCCCCATCAGGTCCCATGTATGCACAGCACTCATAGCCACCAAATTTAGAAGAAATATCTCTTAAAATATCATATATTTCTATATATGCATCTCTGGAGCCTCCGACCATCAACGATGTACCATTAAGGAGTTCTGCCGCCTCACCTGAAAATCCAACTCCTAAATAAGATACTTTTTTCTTTTGTTGAAACTCTCTGCATCGGTCTTTAGTCACTTTATAATCTGCATCACAAGTATCAACAATAATATCTTGTGGCTCAACAATGTCATATAATTCATCAAGAATTTGTTTTGCATACGAGCTGCTTCTGCTGACTATAAATATTCTTCTCGGTTTCTCTAACAATTGAATCATCACTTCAGCAGAAGTTGACGTAAGTATCTCTTGTTCATGCATTTCTGAAACATAACAATTTATATCTGTTCTTGATAATTTTTCAAGACCTGTGTTGTATAAGACACAAGAATACCCGTTTTCTTTTAATCGACGAGCAAAATTGCACCCCAGTTTCCCGTCTGTAATAACTCCTACCTCATATTTATTCAAAACAATTCACTCTCCAAAACAACTTATAAAAAGATTTATACCGGATGCCTTTTAAAAAATTATACGTCATCTCGCCTATTTTTGCAATTAAACAAACTTTATATTATCGACTTCATATATTATTTTTTCTTCATCAAGTCTTGTAATAACTTTATTTTCCATTAATATTTCTCCATTAACAATCACCGTATCAACGTCTGAACCTTGCATCGCATAAACTATCAATGCATCAACATCATTTACAGGGTGTAAATGAGGTGCCTTCATATCAATCATTATTAAATCAGCCTTTTCTCCCTCTGCAATTTTTCGTCCTAATGTAGCAGCTTTAATTACTTGTTTAGGAGAAACCATAGTAGAATCCAAATGCAGACCCTTGTAAAGAATGCCGGCCAAGTGCATTTCTTCAAACATATTCAAATTATTATTGCTTGCACAACCATCTGTTCCGAAGCCTACTTTTACTCCAACTTTCAGCATTTCGGGAAGGTTAGGAATTCCACTTGCCAATTTTAAGTTACTTGTAAGATTAATTGCTGCAATTACACCTTTTTTCTTAAGAAGTTTCATTTCTTCGCTATTCATATGAACACAGTGTGCTGCAGTAACAGGCACATCAAAAGCCCCTATTGAATCAAAAAACTCAACAGGTCTTACATTAAGTTCTTTTATTGAATCTTCTACTTCCTTTTGTGTTTCTTGCAAATGCATATTTATTCCTATGTTATTGCTTTTTGAAAAATCTACTACATCTTTCAAGAAACTATGATCGTACAAATATACCGAATGTATCTCACTTAAAAAAGTTATCCTATCATTTGCCCGACCTTTCCATTTTTCAATAGTTTTCTCTCCTTCTTTAAAGGAGCTACCGGTTATTCTCCTACCCGTACTCCAATCATTGTGTAATAATTCAACACTAATTGATGCTCTCAATCCTGATTCTTCCACTGCTTGCGCCAAAGAATCAAATGAAGGATACATATCTGTAAATTCAACAGTTCCTGAACGTATCATTTCTATTTGTCCTAACAAAGAGCCATAATATATACTTTCAGGCTTAAATTTAGCTTCTCTTGGAAAAATTTCTTCAAACAGCCATCTGTGCAAAGGCAAATCACTGCCTATATTTCGCAATGCGGTCATAGGACTATGTGTGTGTGTATTTACTAAACCGGGCATGATAAGTTTTTTGCACGCATCAATTTCTGCTATTTTATTATGATGCTTTTTAAAACTATCAACAACCGACACATCATCGGTTATGTGTTTGATTATACCGTCGTCTATACACATAAATTTATAAAACTTCACACCATCATCAGTGTAAATATTAACATTTTTAATTAATATTGTCATAACGCTCACCTATAACCTTTCTGATGAATAATATCATACTTTTTGATATCTCTGCAAGTCCAACACTACCAATTTTGTTGCAGAATATCTCATTAAATACTCAAGTGTATTTTGTTGCAAAAAAGAAAAATCATTTTCAGGTAAAACCAATATAATTTTTTTAATTAATATATCTTTTTTATTTACTGTAATACCACCCATACTACTTCCTTCAAAATTTGCAACAGCATCTATCATCTCTTTAATTGATTTTTCAAAAGTAAACGAATCCTGATATGTTTTTGCAGTATGATTTAAGCTTTTAATCATTGTTGCTGTGCCATATTCAAAAGATGCTATTACAGGAAAGTTTTCAGGCAAATTACTACCGTACATTTGTCGTATTATCCGGCCTCTTGTAAGATTATCTTTTTGCCAAATACTGTCAGAAACTTTTTCATCCGGTATATCCACCGAAACATGTGGCATAATACCTTTTCCCCACGATGCGCAATCTATATCAACAGCAATTTTTGCTTTAAATGGCAGATATGTTTTAACATCACAAACAGCCTTTAATGATATATTATTTGTATCGTTGCTAAAAAAGGTACTTTTATATAAATTTAAATTACTTATATCAACAACTTTATTCCTTACCAATTTGTCATTATTGATATAGCTTTCACATATTTTCTGCGATGTAAAACCATAAATATAATTGAATGAATACTCAGTTACTTTTCTCAATTGCAATATTTCTGATATAAGCTCACCCTCTTCTCCGCTTAATGCTTCACTTAACTCTCCTCCTATTTTTTTTACTATTTCATTTTGCAAATTGTCAGCTGCAAGGTTTTTATATATTGGAGCCCATTTACACATTTTATCTGCTGTTTTCAAAGCCGACATGCGAAGTATATTTTCTGCCGAAATAATTTGTATAACAGATACAA
>CALEPD010000121.1 GCA_937910265.1 uncultured Bacteroidales bacterium | reverse complement strand
TTAATAGTCGGAATTCTTGAAGTATTCTTGTAGTATAACATGTTGATAGTCACCACCCTCCTAAATTTGATGAGAAAAATGTAGAAAACACGATTGTAATAGAAATATTTTTGTAACTTTGCAGACTGAAATCAGGTGCGAAACGGCCAAACAGACTCTCCGTCGAACATCTATAAACAAATAGTTGTATTATGGAGTCGGTCTATTATTATTTTTGATTCAGAAAAGTAAACGACAATAATGGTTAATGAACAGTCTGACAATTGTTTAATTAGAATAGTTTCTTTTTTCTTACTGTCGTTTTTTGTATTTTTTTCACATTTGTCTTATTCACAGTTAATTACTAAAAATAATTATCAATACCAATTGGTCGGATGCGACTCTACAATTTGGATGTGCAGAGAAGAACCATGGGTACTTATTTTCGAGGATAATTTTGATGGTAATTCTCTAAATACGAATGATTGGGATATGTGTTGGCGTACCACGAGACCCGTATTTTGAGAGCCAGAAAGCATGGCATCAAAAAGAAAACATTGATGTAAGCAATGGTAGTCTTAAGATAATCACACGGCGGGAATACATGCCTAATATGCAATATCCGGTGTCATATGACCCACTAATATATAACATTTCCGATTTTGACTATACCAGCGGCGAGATATGGAGTAAAAGAAAATTCCTGTTTGGGAAATATGAGGCTCGAGTTAAGATACCAAAAGGATGGGGATTGTGGCCCGCATTCTGGCTGTATGGGAATGGTCATGATGGTAATGAGGTTGATATCTTTGAATACTGGAATGAAGACCACATATCTGATCTTTCCAAAATACAACTTATGACGGTACATTATGACTACGACCATGACGGAGATGTAGAACAAGATGGTGAGCACTATACTCATGGAAACATGTCTACAGATTATCACACCTACACCCTAATTTACCTACCGGGATATATTAAATGGCTGGTTGACGGACACCTTATTTATGCGTATCACAGGTACTTTTATAATACCTTTCCTCCCGATCATGTTGGCTGCCAATTGTTCAATGGACAGGTCTATCTTCAGAATCTATTATATCCATTCCCTCCCATGAGTGTTATTTTCAATACAGCGGTCCAATATGGTCATGGAAATGAACCTAACGCAAACACTCCCCTCCCCGCACAGATGGAGGTAGACTGGTTCCGTTATTATGTTAGCGCCGACAATGTATTAGTTCAAACACAAGACATCAAACAACAATATTTAAATAGTGAGATTCATAATGGATATGCAGCCTATAATGTAGTTTTAGATACTCTCACAATCCCTACTGATGCCAAAATCAGCATTGGTGCATTGAATGAGGTTTTATTACGACCAGGTTTTGAAGCCGAGTATGGGTCCGACGTGGATATCTTTATTCACCAAGAGCCAGCACAACAGATGGTATATGCCACTGCCAACCAAAACACAGAAGAATTGCAGATTTGTATTCAACAAAGTGATTTGGCAGAAGTTTCAGTTTTTCCAAACCCGACACTGGGAAAAATCACAATTTCATGTTCGAAGGAGGTTGTAGGATGTGGGGAAATACTTGTTTATTCATCAGACGGTATGTTATTAAATAAAATAGACATCACAGAGCCAAATACAATATTGAATATGAACTATCCATCAGGATTATACATACTTGCAATCCGTGACAACACTAACCGTATTTCATCTTTCAAAATTGTTAAGAAATGAGACGATTCGTTATAACAGTGGCGTTGATGCTATGTTCCTGGAGTGTTTTTTCCCAGAACACTTTCGATTCGCTTGCAGCCTTCATCAAAGAGTTTCATCTGTCGGTCGAAGCTGGTTATAATTTCCTTATCCCTAGTGCGACAGTAATGGATTCTTATTATATTCCATACTCGACCGAGGTTAACGGTTTTTCCGATTTGCAAGGTTATGCGTTAGAAAATCCGTGGAATAAAAACGGCTATGGCTATTTCCATCACCACCAATGGAATATCGCCGTTGCCGCCGAGGGCAAAATCGTGAAATGGAGGCTCGCGATGGAACGCGACTATTTGGGCTACGAGTATTACGGAGCCACATTCGATGCCGACTACTTGCGTGTGGCGCTGTCGCTGCAATTTTTCATCTTGAAGTGCAATCGGATGCACATCCTACTGGGACCCGCCGTCGAATGGGGATGGATTACACGGTATGACTATACATCCAATGGGGTCACCCTGCACAACCCCGACATCGGACAGACCTACGGCGTAAACCTTCTTTTCCCGCTGACATTTCTATTTCCCATCACTGAACATAGCCGAATATACATGAATGTGGCAGGCGGATTGCACTTGCGCGATGACCACGAATTACCCTATCACAACCATTGGGGCTACGGACCAGGCCCAGAGGCTGGTTTAATGTCATATTGTCCACTAAGTATCGGTATTGGATACACATTGATGCTAAACAAATAAGGGGCTTATTGCATAATGCCATCATATATTAATAACACGTTGGTGGAACTGATCTGGAGTATATTGGATATGTCCGATAGGTCTGACCGAGGGATGATTGATGTATTGTATTGTGTTGAAATAATCAGTTTTACTAAAAGCTTTGAAGAATAGTCACCCTGGTTGCTGGTATGGTTCCGGTTTGGTGTAAATTGCTTCTCAAACTGAGCGAAGTCTGTTGCGATACGGTTTCTGTCTTTTGCAAAAGCAATAAAAGTCGGTTCCAGCCCTTCTGATACAATCGGTTAGTTTTCTCCAAAGGCCGCATTTTTAAATACACTGCGTTGCAAACAACTTCAAACTACATGAATACAACGGCTGTCCGATAAAATGTGTACTTTTGCCCATAGTTATTTGGAT
>CALEPD010000120.1 GCA_937910265.1 uncultured Bacteroidales bacterium | reverse complement strand
TGGGCTCTCCGTCGAACGCCTACGAACAAAAAGTTGAATTTTTAGAGCCTACCTTAATAAAATATGAAAAAAGTTTTATTAACCTGTTTTTTTGTCGCTTTCTTCGCTTCCCTTTACTCACAATCATGTTACTGGGTGGTTTTTGCCGACAAAAACGGAACCGATTTCGATCCCTATTCTTATTTTGACGAAAAGGCTATTCAACGCTACAATGCTATGGGTGCTGATTTGTATCATATATCCAACTATCCTTTAAATCATACATATGTCAATCAAGTCTCCGATTTGGTACTCGAGGTGATTGGTGAGTCCAGGTGGTTTAATGCGCTGGCTGTCGAGGCGTCTGAATCTCAAATGGATGCTGTTCGCAAACTTCCATTCGTCAGTTATGTTAAGATAATCAGTCGTACTGATATGCAGTTGGCTCAGCAGTCGTATGAGGATGATGATCAGCAACTTATTGTCGATCTTCTTGTCAATGATGAATCCAACGAATTGTATGATGACCAGCTGATGCGCATGCAAGGCAATCTCTTTGGCGATAATGGATATGACGGCACAGGCATTCGTATCGCCGTTTTTGATTCGGGATTTCCTTCTGTCGATACACATTTGGCGTTTGAGCATTTGCGTTCAGGCAAGCAGATCATTTCTACTTGGAATTTCCCTGAAAAGAAGGCCGATGTCTATGGTTGGGGCTCGCATGGTACCAATACTCTGAGCTGCATTGCAGGTGTTGCAGGAGGTAAAAAGCTTGGATTGGCCACGGGTGCTGAATATTTGTTGGCACGTACCGAGGTCAATTTGGAGCCATTCAAGGAGGAGATATGGTGGATGCAGGCTGTCGAGTGGGCCGACAAGCATGGTGCCAATATCATAAGCAGTTCTTTGGGATACGGTAAAGACCGCTATTTTACCACCGATATGGATGGCACATCTTTTGTCGCCAAGGCCGCTAATATGGCTGCCCGTAAAGGTATTTTGGTTTGCAATTCAGCAGGTAATGAAGGTGATGATAATAAATGGAAAACCATTATCACTCCTGCCGATGCCGACAGTGTATTGTGTGTGGGTGGCATTACCAGAAGTCTTACCGAATACGAGCACATCGGCTTCAGCTCTTTTGGTCCCTCCGCCGACGGACGTCTAAAGCCTAACGTTGTTGCCTTTGGGCAGGCTAAGGTGGCAAATCATGCCCGCGTCGACCAACTCAAAATGGTATTTGGCACATCCTTCTCATGTCCGCTTGTGGCTGGTTTTGCTGCTTGTGCATGGCAAGCCTCACCTGGCAAAACGGCTATGGAAATGCTTGAAGAGATTGAAAAATCTTCCGACCTCTATCCCTATTTCGACTATGCTTTTGGTTATGGGGTTCCCCAGGCCTCCTATTTTGTCGAAAATGGTCGGTCTTCCGTATCCCCGACTTTTGTTTTCGAACAAAACGATTCTGTGGTCATTGTCCGTCCTATAGGCAAGGTTCAACAAGCGCAACTGTTTTTTAATCTTCAAAACGAAAAGGGTACACTCGACGAGTATCAAGTAATATCCATATCAGATTTTGATTCAAACACCTCATTGCGTATATATAAATCATCCCTTTATAAGCGCACGCTCAATGTCTCACTCAATGGTTATACATCATCGTTCTGTCTGACAGACGATCAAGCCAAGCGTCTTGAAATAAAGAGTCCCAGTATGCCCTTGTTATATTCGTTCCATAACGATGGAGATGCGAGTAGCTACTACGAAGAACATATATCCAAGTCGGTCCCCTTCAACTATATTCCTAAGAAAGACGCTTACTGGTCTCATAAACTATTCTTCGATTATGGTTTTTCTTGGGGAACACAGTTCTCGGTGTCTGATATTTATGCCGAAACGTTGGCTCCTTCCGACAAGCTGGCTATCGGACAGACTTGCGATTTGGGCTTAAGAAGCATGAGGGCTATTACTAGACGCTATCTCTTGGGATTTTCCCTGTCATGGAATCCGTCAAGCTATCGGTTGTCACACAGGGTCGATGGCGTCGTTGGCGAGACTGTTGTCAAATCAAATCTCTTTTTCGATAAAATCCGTGCCGAAGTAATGCAGCGTATTGTCTTTATTCCTGGAGGCAGTTCAGGATTCAGTTGGGATTTGGGTATTTATGGTTCCATGGTGATGAACCATATCTTTGCTGAGACAAACTATTTGAAAGGTCACCGTTTCAATAGAATAGAGCATCAGATTCATAATCCATCATTCCAGGGTTTTCGCCGTTGGGAGGCGGGCGTGACTTCTCGCTTCAATTACGCTTTTGTAGGATTGTTTGTCCGTGCGCGATTGTCGGATTTGCTCGCACCAAACGATGTTGCCACTACCATCCAACCTTCGATCCTTGAGGTGGGTCTCTCGTTCACGTTGTAATGTTGTCTCCGTTGCACCTTAAGTCGAATGTGCACACGTATTGGTTTTGGGGCCGTATGTGTGCCGTCAAAAATATCAAAAGTCTCGAATCGTGCTGCGAATACCGAGTATTTTAGCAACGCAGAACTCCTGGAGTCCATCAGTTCAAATGTTTGTGGTACGTGCTCCATTTGCATACATATGAAAAAAAGTGTAAAAAATTTGCATTTTCATTTTTGATAATAAAAAAACTTAAAATATGACACTTCAAGAATTTCAAGACGATATCCGTCAAGGTATTCCCAGTCCGTTGCCAGCTCCTCAGCCCTACGATCCTGATGTTAATCATGCTCCCAAGCGTAAGGACATCCTTACCAAAGCAGAAAAGGAATTGGCCATTCGCAATGCCCTGCGTTACTTCGATCCGAAAGACCACGCAATGCTGGCCCCTGAATTTGCTGAAGAGTTGCAGCGTTACGGGCGTATTTATATGTACAGACTTCGACCCACCTACGATATGTATGCCCGTCCTGTCGACGAATACCCCGCCCGTAGCCGTCAGGCTGCTGCCATCATGCTCATGATTCAGAACAACCTCGATCCTGCAGTGGCTCAGCATCCTCACGAACTTATCACTTATGGCGGCAACGGGGCAGTTTTCCAAAACTGGGCTCAGTATCGTTTGGCCATGAAGTACCTTTCCGAAATGACCGACGAACAGACGTTGGTTATGTATAGCGGTCACCCCATGGGTTTATATCCTTCTCACAAGGATGCCCCCCGCGTAGTTGTCACCAATGGTATGATGATTCCCAACTACAGCAAACCCGACGATTGGGAGCGCTACAATGCTATGGGTGTAACTCAATACGGACAGATGACCGCCGGTTCTTATATGTATATCGGACCTCAGGGTATTGTTCACGGTACTACCATTACAGTCCTCAATGCAGCCCGTAAACTCGGTGGCGATACTGCTGGCAAATTATTCATCACCGCTGGCTTGGGTGGTATGAGCGGCGCTCAGCCCAAGGCCGGAAACATTGCTGGTGTCGTATCCATCACAGCCGAAATCAACCCGGCTGCCACTCAAAAACGTTTCGACCAAGGTTGGGTTGATGAGGTTTACGATAATCTCGACAATCTTTTTGTTGCTGTAAACAATGCCCGCAATCAGAAGTTGGCTCGCAGCTTCGCCTATCAAGGCAATGTGGTTGACCTCTGGGAATATTGCGCCGAAAACAATATACATGTTGATCTTGGCTCTGACCAAACCTCCCTCCACAATCCTTGGGCAGGTGGCTACTATCCAGTAGGTGTATCTTTCAAGGATGCCAATGTCATGATGGCCGAGCAACCTTCGTTGTTTAA
>CALEPD010000119.1 GCA_937910265.1 uncultured Bacteroidales bacterium | reverse complement strand
TGTATAGATATTCTTTCTTCATTGACATTCTTTCCTCGAGAGTGTTCAACATCGTGGTTTGGCAGGTTTTCTGACTTTCTCACTGTGGTCCCTGCCTTCTCATGCAACTATGGCGTTGCACAATGGCAATGGATTGGAACTACAGCATTACGAGATTACAGCAGCGGGACTGTTGCCGAATTGCACGGCATTCCCTTTCCAAATCAGCGGCAAAGATACATACTTTTTTATACGTGACAAAATATTTTTTTTCGACAGTCGTTATAAAAATACTATAAATTACTAAAAGAAAACAAAAAGGAAATGTTATTAATTTTTATTGCCCTGGCTCTTGTAAGCTGGTTGTTGAGCAAGAATGTAGAGAACAAATTTAAGAAATATTCTAAAATCGCAATGAACGGCGGCATGACCGGACGTGAAGTTGCCGAGAAGATGTTGTATGATAACGATATACACAACGTTACTGTTAACGAAGTGAGTGGAACATTGACCGACCACTATAACCCCACAAACCGTACCCTTAACTTGAGCAGTGATGTGTATCATGGCACAAGCGTTGCTGCCGCCGCCGTGGCAGCCCACGAATGTGGTCACGCAATCCAGCATGCCACCGCATACAGCTGGCTTACCCTCCGCTCAGTATTGGTGCCTGTGGTTAGTTTCTCAAACAGATGGGTGTCATGGATTCTGTTGGCAGGTATCCTTATGGTTGAACGCTTCCCCAATCTGCTGCTTTTGGGCATAGCTCTTTTCGCATTGACAACACTCTTCTCTATTGTCACGCTCCCGGTCGAGGTCAACGCTTCCAAACGCGCTTTGGTTTGGTTGAATAGCCACAATGTGACTTCCCCCTCAACCCATCCTGCTGCCGAAAGTGCATTGCGTTCAGCTGCCTATACTTATTTCATCGCAGCTCTTACCTCGTTGGCAACATTACTCTATTATGTGATGATCTATCTCGATCGTAGATAATCGAACATCAAAAAATTACCGCAGTCTTTTATGGCGAAAAGTGCAGAGAAAGATACTCCTCTGATGCGGCAGCATGCTGAGATGAAACGCAGGTTTCCCGATGCAATGCTGCTGTTTCGTGTAGGTGATTTCTATGAAACCTTTGGCGAAGATGCAGTCAAGGCATCCTCTATTTTGGGTATTACGTTGACCCGTAAAAGCAGTGGTGCAGGTTCTTATACCGAATTGGCGGGTATACCATACCACGCACTCGACCAATATCTCCCTCGTTTGGTGAGAGCAGGTTTGCGTGTCGCCATATGCGATCAGGTTGAGGACCCGAAGGCCGCCAAGGGGTTGGTGAAGCGCGATATTACTGAGTTGATTACCCCGGGTGTGTCGTATAACGACATGGTGCTCGAAGTGAAGGAGAATAACTTCCTCTGCGGCTTGCATCTTACCGATAAGATACATGGTATAAGCTTCTTGGATGTTTCAACGGGTGAGTTCTATCTCGCTGAAGGTGATACCCGTTACATCGACAAGTTGTTGCAGAATTTCCGTCCGACGGAGGTGATTGTCCAACGCAAATATTTACGCAAGTTTCAGGACCTTTTTGCTGAAAAATACTACACCAATACCTTCGATGATTGGGTGTTTATGCCCGACTTCGCCAACGAATTGCTTGTCAAGCAATTTGAGACGAGCTCGTTGAAAGGATTTGGCGTCGACGAATTGCACATGGGTATCATTGCGGCAGGTGCGGTCTTGTACTACCTTCAGGAAACCTGTCACAAGCATACCCAGCATATCTGTAAAATCAATCGCATTGAAGAGGACAAGTATGTATGGCTCGATAAATTCACCATTCGCAATCTCGAATTAGTGGGCTCTCCCAACGAGAATGCCAAAACGTTGTTGGATGTGATCGACCAAACATCCACTCCCATGGGCTCTCGTATGATGCGCCGTTGGGTGACACTCCCCCTCAAGGATATTTCTGCCATCGAAGACCGTCTGTCGCTGGTCGACTTTTTCGTGGACAACCGCGATTTTGCCCAGAAAATGTGCAATCAGGTGCATCTCGTGGGCGATTTGGAGCGTCTCATTTCCAAGGTGTCTGTCCGAAGGGTTAACCCCCGTGAAATGCTCCAGCTCAAACGTGCACTTGCGGCAGTGGCCGAAATTCAGAAGTTGATGATGTCGGTCGATGAGCCGGTTTTCCGACGCATGGCTGAACAGATAAACCCATGCAATTCTATATATGAACGCATTTCCCGCGAAATTGTCGACGACCCTCCCGTACGAGTCGAAAAAGGAGGTGTTATCGCACCCGGCGTCAATGCTGAGCTTGATGAATTGCGTGGCATGGCCGGATTGGGCAAATCATACCTGATGGAAATGCAGCAACGCGAAAGCGATGCAACAGGCATACCGTCTCTTAAAGTGGGATTTAATAATATATTCGGCTATTATTTCGAGGTGACAAATGTCCATCGCGACAAAGTCCCTCTCGAGTGGAATCGCAAGCAAACGCTTACCAATGCGGAACGATATATAACCCCCGAACTGAAACAGTACGAAGAGAAAATACTTGGCGCCGAAGAGCGTATCGCGGCCATTGAGATGCAGATGTACGAACAATTGGTTACAACATTGGTCGATTACGTTCAGCCTGTGCAAATCGATGCACAGCTTGTTGCCCGCATCGATTGCCTGCTCTCATTCGCTGAAGTGGCTATCGCCAACAATTATTGCCGCCCGGTGCTGACCGATGAGCGCATAATCGATATCCGCGACGGCCGTCACCCGGTAATCGAAACCCAGTTGCCTTTGGGCGAGCAATATATAAGCAACAACGTCTTGCTCAACAACGACAAACAGCAAATAATCATCATTACAGGCCCCAACATGTCGGGTAAGTCGGCTTTGTTGCGTCAAACTGCGTTGACTACGTTGTTGGCTCAAATCGGGTCGTATTGCCCTGCCAGCGCCGTTACGATAGGTGTGGTCGATAAAATATTCACCCGTGTCGGCGCTTCCGATAACATATCCAGTGGCGAAAGTACCTTCATGGTCGAGATGAACGAGACGTCGAATATATTGAACAATGTCTCCGACAGGAGTTTGGTTCTTCTCGACGAAATAGGCAGAGGTACAAGCACCTACGACGGCATCAGTATAGCATGGGCCATTACAGAATATCTGCACGAAAACCCCAAAGCCCACCCAATGGTGATGTTCGCCACCCACTACCACGAATTGGTGGATATGGCTTCTCACTTTGAACGCATACGAAACTATCATGTGTCGGTAAAGGAAGTGGGCAAGAATGTACTCTTTCTCAGAAAGTTGGAAGAAGGTGGAAGCGCCCACAGTTTCGGTATTCATGTGGCACGTATGGCAGGCATGCCCCCGCAAGTCATCAAGCGTGCAAATGCCATGTTGCAACAATTGGAATTGAAATCGGAAAAATATTCCGCAAAAAGTGAAAAAAACGGAAAAAAAGACGAATCAAGCATCGAAAATGTCCCCCAGGAAGGGTTCCAATTGAGCTTTATTCAACTCGATGATCCAACATTGCTCGATGTTCGAGAAAGTATTCTAAATATTGATATAGATACACTTACACCATTAGAGGCTCTCAATAAATTAAACGAGATTAAAAAAATTGTGAAGAAAAATTAATTTTTTTGCTTCTATTTTAAAAAATAATCGTACTTTTGCACTCGCTTTTGAAAGAAATAATAAGCGGAAATAGCTCAGTTGGTAGAGCACGACCTTGCCAAGGTCGGGGTCGCGAGTT
>CALEPD010000118.1 GCA_937910265.1 uncultured Bacteroidales bacterium | reverse complement strand
TTGGGACCGGAATCGTTTCAGTCATGTCAGTGCTCCGTTGCTTCTGGTCTCTGGCTGGGGAAGGATTCGTCCCGGGGATCCGGCCCGGTGTAGCGGTACAGCCGCGGGGGCCGGTGCCGCCCGCCCTGAAGGTAGTGCTCGGTAGGCTCAATGTGCACCGACGCCTGCAGCTGGCGGCGGAAGTTTGCCGGGTCGAGGTCGCGTCCCAGGACGGCCTCGTAGACTTCCCGAACCTGGGCGAGGGTGAAGGTGGACCCCAGGAAGGCGTAAGCCACGGTGCCGTACTCGAGTTTGTTGCGCAGGCGCCAGAGCGCGTATTCCACAATCTGGTTATGGTCGAAGGCCAGGGTCCCCACCTTGTCTGCCCGGAACCAGGCGACGTTTTCATCCTGCCGTGCCAGCGCTGCCTCGTCGGGCTGCACCAGAGCCCAGTACACAATCGACACCACCCGCGGAGACGGAGACCTGTCCGGCCCGCCGAAGGCGTACAGCTGTTCCAGGTAACGCGGCGTCAGGGCAGTGGTTTCCTCCAGGTTCCGGGCGGCTGCGTCCTGGAGCGACTCGTTGGGCCGCAGCGGTCCGCCGGGCAGCGCCCACAGATCCAGGTAGGGCTGCCGGATCCGGCGGACCAGCGGCAGCCACAGTGTCAGGCTGCCGGTGTCCGGGTCCGGGCGCAGGGCAAAGATCACGGTGGAAATGGCCAGCGACGGCGGTTCCTGCTCCCGCTCCGAAACGTTGGCGTATCTGGGGCTCATCCCTGGGTGCCTTTCTGGCCGGCAGCCTGCCAGGCCGCCGCTTGTCTAGTAAGGGTCAGCCTGACTCTAACTGAACCGCCGGGAAAAGGAGGGAATTGCGAATTGAAAGTTACGCGCTCTTCTCCGGCTCTGAGTCGTCGACGCCGGCCGCGGCATGCAGCAGCGGAAGCATCCGTCCCTCGAAGTGGGTGTTCAGCACAATCACCGAAGAGGATCTCAGCACGGCACCGGTGGCGACCATCGAGTCGATGACGCGCTGCAAATCCGAGTTTGAGCGCGCGGCCACCCGGGCAATGAGGTCACTCTCCCCCGAGACCGTGTGTGCTTCCTGGACCTCCGGGATCTCCGCCAGGGCAGCTACAACGGCGTCGTGCCCCATGTCCTGACGGATGGTCAGGGAGCAGTACGCCGTCACCACGTAGCCCAGCGCGGCGGGATCGAGCCGGGGTCCCCAGCCCGCTATGACACCGCTGCGCTGCATCCGGTCCAGTCGGGCCTGAACCGTGGCACGGGCAACCTTGAGGATGCGGTCGTAGGCGCGGGCAGAAAGGCCGAGACGCTCCATGGCGGTCTTCATCAATTGCTGACAATCGTTGTCGATATCGCACCACTGGCGGAAGAGTTTTTGGTTGATCTGGGCATTGCAGTGTATGCCTTTGTAGTCTTTGTAGCGATCCTCCTGAATCTTACGGGCTGCGATGACGCGCTGCCGTATCACTGCACTCGGTTCGCCGGCACTCTTTTCAGCCAAAGCCGCATGTGCCAACGGAGTGACCTCGATGTGCAGGTCAGTACTAGTATGGATTATAGGGGTCAGCATTTTTGTATAGAAATCATTATAAATCATATGCCTCAAACGTGGTTGGACGCAGCCTCGTGGTCGTCAATCATCTGCAGGTATTGTTCGGCGAGGACGCGGGAGTGGTCGTCGGGATCTTGCTCCAGCACCCATAGCAGGTCTTTGCGGGCTTCGTCCAGCTGGCCGAGGTTCATATTGTAGGCGGCACGGTTGACGTAGGCCATCAGGAAATCGGGGGCGATCTCGATGGCCTGCCGGAAGTCCTCCATAGCGCGGTCGTGCTGGCCCAGCATACCGTAGGCGGCGCCACGGCTCACGCGAGGGTTGGCGTATTCTGGGTCAAGCTCTATGGCGCGGTCGAAGTCGGCAATGGCTTCGGCGTAGCGTTGCTGCTTGTGGCGCAGGAAACCGCGATTGTTCCATGCTTCGGCGCGCTTGGGATTGAGCCGGATGGCCTGCTCGTAGTCCGCCAGCGCTCCCTCGGCGTCGCCCAGGGCATCACGCGCGATGCCTCGATTGTTGTAGCAATCGGCATCGCGAGGATTGAGCGCTATGGCCTGGGTGAGGAGTTCCACTTGGCGTTCCGGCTCGTCGTCGCCAAGACTTAGAGCCTCGAAGAACAATGCCTCCGAATCCCATTGCCGGTGGTGCCGTTCGCCGTATTGCACATTCCGGGTCCACACCACCACATTGCCCACCTCCACGCGCCAGCGGTGGCAGGGCGGCTTCTGTCTTTTTTTGTATTTTCTGTTTATGAGCATACGTCGTAAATCCAATTGTATTTCTTTTGCCACTCCTGGGTGCGCAAGGCTTCGGCCACGGGGGCGGTGGTGTATCGGTCGGCAAGGAGGTCGAGGTATTCGGCTGCAGCCATCCAGACCTCTTCGCGGCCGAACATCCGTTTGGGTACCCAACGGAAGAATTCGTTTGCCAAAGGGTTGCTTTTGTGTTTGCTGTTGGTGAGAGCGCTGAAGGCTGTTTTCATCTCTTCGAGCAACTTTTGCAGCGACGTGTCGGGGTGAAGCGCAAGGTATTCCTTCACGTTGCGTGCCGTGAAGAGGAACAGGTGTTCGAAGTTGAACCAGCAGGAGGGGTCGGACAGCAGGCGTGCATCTTCGGCGCTGTCGCGGTAGTCGAAGTGTTTGATGGCGTAGTAGAGCTGCTGCCTGCCCATCTGTTCGCCCACTCGGAAGTGGAGCCCAAAGCAGACATAGTCATCATAGCGCGAATCATACTCGTCGCAGCAGCCCTTCAGACTTACACCGGCCTCGGTGGCGAAGCCCGCCAGCTCGCCGTAGGTGAACGCAGTCGGCAGGTTGCGCGACAGCTTGCGAAGCTTGGTCAGAGTGGCTTTCTGTTCCGCCGGCGGTACGGAGATGCCCACCATCACATAGTCGGTGCAGGTGGCGTCGCGCTCCATCCAGCGGCGGTATTCGTCGGGATGCGCGGTGCGGAAACGGTCGATGCGGCGCTGGTCTTCCTCGTTGGAGGGTTGCAAGTAATCCGCTATGGCTTCAAGGTATTTCATCGCCGGTACACCCGCCAGGCGACGGCCGTAGTCGTTGAAGAGGTCACGCAGCACTATCTGCCGATAGCGCCGCTGGCCGCAACGTTTCTCACCGTCCACTACCTCGGCGTCGAACGGCTCGTAGTAGCCTTGCCATACGTCCACGACCAATGACACATAGCCGTCGAAGTTTACCCAGGTATTCTTTTTGTAGGTCATAGTAATTTGTTTATCTTCCCCAGCTGTCGCGGTCGAGGCTGCGGTAGTTGATGGCTTCGCTGAGGTGTGTGACATTGATGCGCTCGTCGCCGGCAAGGTCGGCAATGGTGCGTGCCACCTTGAGGATGCGGTCGTAAGCGCGGGCGCTGAGTCCCAGGCGGTCCATGGCGTTCTTCATCAGTTCTTGGCAGTCGTTGTCGATGTCGCACCACTGACGGAAGAGTTTTTGGTTCATCTGGGCGTTGCAGTGAATGCCTTTGTAGTCTTTGTAACGCTCCTCTTGGATTTTGCGTGCGGCTATGACGCGCTGGCGTATTACGGCACTGGGTTCACCCAACTTTTTCTCGGCAAGGGCGGAGTGGGGCAGTGGCGTCACCTCGATGTGGAGGTCGATACGGTCGAGCAATGGGCCGGAGACCTTGTTCAAGTACTTGTGAACGGCACCCGGATTGCATGTACATTCGTGATTGGGGTCGTTGTAATATCCGCAAGGGCATGGGTTCATAGCTGCAACCAGCATGAAAGCGGCAGGATACTCGGTGGTCATTTTGGCACGGCTAATGGTCACCATCCGCTCCTCCATAGGCTGGCGGAGCACCTCTAAAACGCTGCGTTTGAATTCAGGCAATTCGTCGAGAAAGAGCACTCCGTTGTGCGCCAGGGATATCTCGCCGGGCTGAGGGTTGGCGCCTCCGCCACAAAGAGCGACATCGGAAACCGTATGATGCGGAGCACGGAAAGGCCTCACGGCGATCAAGGCATCCTCTTTCCGCATTTTGCCTGCGACGCTATGTATTTGGGTCGTTTCCAAAGACTCTTCCAAGGTTAGCGGTGGCAAAATGGACGGCAACCTTTTGGCAAGCATAGACTTTCCGCTTCCAGGAGGACCGATAAGGATTACATTGTGGCCACCTGCGGCGGCAATTTCCAATGCACGCTTGATATTTTCCTGTCCTTTTACGTCGGCAAAATCGAATTCGTATTGGTTGAGACTGTTGGCAAATTCAAGTCGGGTATCGAAACTGGTGGTTTCGAGCGGAGCTATGCCATTGAAGAAGTCGATAACCTCTTTGATATTATAGACACCATGCACATCGAGATTGTTAACTATGGCCGCCTCTCGGGCATTGTCCTTAGGGAGGATTATACCCTTGTATTTTCGGCGCCGTGCCTCAATGGCAATGGGCAAGACCCCTTTTATTGGCCTTAGGCTGCCATCGAGCGACAGTTCTCCCATGATGACATATTGGTCGAGCATGTCGGCCCGCACCTCGCCAGAAGCCGCCAAGATTCCTATGGCAATAGTCAAATCGTAGGCAGCTCCCTCCTTCCGGATATCGGCAGGTGCCAAATTGATGACAACTTTTTTGCCGGGGATATGGTAACCATACTGATGCAACGCAGACTCGATGCGCTGCTGACTTTCCTTTACTGCATTGTCGGGCAAGCCAACCATGGTGAAATTGACCCCCTTCTCCACACTCACTTCAACGGTAATGGGGATTGCGCCAACTCCATATATCGCACTGCCAAATGTTTTAACCAACATACAATTGAACTATATTAGATTATTATTTCTTCTGCAAATATACGGAAAAAAAAGGAATGGACAGTGTCTGAATTGAAAAAACGAATGTGGTTACAGGAACGGGCAGCTTGGAATTACAAAAATATAGAGGAAAAGAGATTGAACGTTACCTTAATTCGGTACGCTGGGACAGTTGCTGTACGACCTGTGTGTTGATGGCCTCGAACCGTTCGTTGTCCTCCATATAATTCTTAAAACTGGCCTCAAAAACAGAATCATTTATGTTGTATTTCTCCATGAGGTCGGAATATGCGCTAACAGCCTCGGCGGGAAGCAGAAAAGTCTTAAAATCGGTTTGGTTAACAAAATAGCCCTCGATGGTATAAACATCACACAAGAGTTCAACCATGGTTGATTCATCCAACACACCTTG